>NZFK01000038.1 GCA_002690645.1 Rickettsiales bacterium | reverse complement strand
GGCCCTATCGTCTAGGGGTTAGGACACCAGGTTTTCATCCTGGCAGCCGGGGTTCGAATCCCCGTAGGGCTACCACTAAAAGTACATAGGAACGACTTTTACTGCTATGTAAATTAATACAAATAGAAAAATCGTCATGTAAAAAACCCAGAAATATTGCGTTCTTTTTTTCATAGTAATCTATAATTGTACCCAAATATAAATATTTTTAAACGTCTTTTGTTACGTAAGGTGCGTAAAATCTCCATAAAGCTTCTTTATTTTCACTAATGCCTATACGAGGTGTTTCTTCTATCTTATCAACATAAATAGTGTTATCTCTTACATGTAATGGACAGTTTTCTGATAGTTTTACTCCATTTAAAGTAGGTGGAATATTAAGCGCTAATGTTAATTTTCCAGGTCCATTTGTTAAATTTTTGTCTAATATATTATTTCTGTTTTTTTTAATTTCTTTTATATTTTTTGTTGGTATTATGCTTCTTATTAGAACGGCACATCCTCGATTTTTATCTTCAGTAACGATATTTAAACAATGATACATCCCATAAATAAGATAAATATATATTGTTCCTGCTTCTTCAAACATAATTTTATTTCTTTTTGTAATTTTTCCATTAAAAGCATGACAGGCTGGATCTTCTTGAGTATAAGCTTCTGTTTCGTTAATTATGCCACCAATTTCAAAATCTTTATTTTTATAAACTAATTCTTTTCCTATTAAAGATCTTGCTACTGAAACTGTATCTTGTAGAAAAAAATCTTTTGTTAATAACTTCATACATGTTAGTGTAAAATTAGATTTCAAATAAAAAAAGAGGGATTATGGATCAAGAAGCATTTCAAAAACATTTAAGTGAAGAACATAACGAACATACTATCGCTAACCATTTAAAAGAATTTATATATGGTGGAAGTGATGGGATTGTGACTACGTTTGCTGTTGTAGCTGGGTTTTCAGGTGCAAATATAGGGCAAGGAAATCTTAATCTTGCAATGGTTTCTGTTTTATTATTTGGTTTAGCAAATTTATTTGCTGATGGAGCTGCTATGGGATTAGGTAGTTTATTGTCCTTAAGATCACATAAAAAATTATTTCAAAATGCATATCAGAAAGAATTTGAAGAAACAAAAAATTCATTTGATTTTGAAGTTTTAGAAACGGAGCATATTTTAGAGGATCAAGGCTTTTCTAAATCTAATGCAAAAGAATTAACAAAAATAATTTCAACTAATAGAGAATTTTGGGCTAAGTTTATGGTCAAATATGAACTAGGTATTACTAATCCTGATAATGAGAATGAATATTTAAATGGATTAGCAACGTTTGCTTCATTTTTAATTTTTGGATTTATTCCATTAACTCCTTACTTTTTTAAAGGAAATCAGGATGATTTGTTTTTGTATTCTATAATAGCTACTTTTTTTTCTTTGTGTTTGTTAGGTTTTTTAAGAGCTTATTTGGCTAAAGAACGATTGGTACCTGCTGTTGGAGAAGTTCTTTTTGTGGGAGTTGTTTCTTCATCTCTTGCTTATCTAGTTGGATTCTTATTTAAAAATATTGTTTAATACGTTTGAAATACAATAGAAGATATATCGTCGAAGTTTACAACATATCTACCTTTTTTAATGATATTGATATCATTTAATGCCCCTGTTATTAGCAAATTATCTTTTTTTATTGTGCCATTAATATTTATGATGTGATTAACTAACCAAAGTAAATTTTCTAATTGAGAATCTAACAAATTATCTTTATTTATCGTGTCGATTACTTTATTGTTAAATACAAGTGTTATTTCAAAAGGTTTTGATGCGCTTCTTTTTGAAAAAGATTCACCAATAATAATTCCTTTGCTAGCTGAATTAATTGAAACTAAATCTATTACATTAAGATCGTCAGGTTGTTCTACATTTATATCGGGTATCTCAATTACACAAACAACTTCTTTAATGTAATTTTTTAGTGTTGTAGTATTGTATATTGTTCTAGTGATGTCAGATTTAAGATATACACCAATTTCTATTTCTAACAGTGGATTTGTATAGTTTGAAAGATCTATTGTGTCGAAATTATCGTATTTAAATGTATCAAAAATAACACCGGAAATTGGTGAATTAATATTATAATTTTTTTGTGNGTCTATTGATGTTAAACCTGTTTTATAACCAATTTTTTTATTTGATTCATTTAGAAAATTGGTCCATTTTTCTTGTAATTTATAAGCCATATTAAGATTGAATGAAGATTGNTTTTTTGATATTAATGGAAAAGGATTTTTACTTTCGTAAGCATATTTAAATTGGTCATAAAAGGTATCAATTGAACCAAATGATACCGTTGAAAGTATTAAAAAAATTGTTAATGAAATGAATATTTTGAACATAAAATAATTATAGCTTTATTATCATTATAAAAAAAGATCTGTTGCTAAATTATCTGATTCATTATAATTTTTGTAGCCAATTTGATCTAAAAATGATTGGAATTCTAATTTTTTTGTTTCTTCTTTCTCAATTCCTACNAGNACTCTTCCAAAAGCCGATCCATGATTTCTGTAATGAAACAATGTAATATTAAAATTTGAACCTAAAGATGTTAAAAAGTTTAANAAAGCACCTGGTTTTTCGGGAAACTGAAANCGATATAGATATTCTTTTTTTTCGGATTTTCCNCCAATCATATANCGTAAATGTAATTTAGCGAGTTCGTTATCTGTCAAATCAATAACATTTGAAAAGTTTTTACTTAATGATTTAATTATTGATTCTCTTTGATTTGACGATGAGATTTCTAAACCTACAAACACATTTGCATTTTCAGAATCTGAAAATCTATAATTNCACTCAGTAATAGAAAATTTCGATAAGTGATTACAAAGTTCTAAAAATGTTCCTTTTTTTTCTCTNATAGAAATGGATAAAAGGATTTCCTTTTTTTCACCTATTTGGGCTCTTTCTGAAATATGCCGTAATCGATGAAAATTGATATTTGCTCCACATAGTATACTTACAAATGTTTTGTTTTTAATGTTGTTTTTGTAAATATATTTTTTTATTCCTGCTGTAGATAAGGCTCCTGCAGGTTCAGCAATTGCTCTTATGTCATCATAGATATCTTTGATGCTTGCACATATTTCATCTGTACTTACTAAAATACAATCATCAACATTTTTTTTACTTAATTCAAAGGTTAAATTACCAATTTTTTTTACTGCGACNCCATCAGCAAATATACCAACATCATTAATTTCAATTGGTTTATTGTGNTTAATTGCTTGTTCAAAACAATTTGAATTCTCTGGTTCAACGGCGATAATTTTTACTTTNGGATTTATGCTTTTTATATAGCTTGATATNCCTGCAATTAGGCCNCCGCCACCGACAGCTATAAAAATGTAATCAATATCATTTATTTGATTNATGATTTCAGCCGCTATTGTACCTTGTCCAGCTATGACTTCTAAATCATCAAAGGGATGAATAAATGTTAAATCTTCTTTATTAGCTATTTNTTTAGCGTGGATATGTGCGTCATCATAAGAATCACCGTGAAGCATTACATGTGCACCATAACTTTTTACAGAGTCTATTTTAATTTGTGGTGTTGTGATTGGCATTACAATGGTAGCTTTNATTTTACACTTTTGAGCAGAAAAAGCTACTCCTTGTGCATGGTTTCCTGCTGATGCCGCTATAATTCCTTTTNGTTTCTCTTCCTCTTTTAATGAATTGATTTTGTTAAGTGCCCCTCTTATTTTAAATGATCTTACATCTTGTAAATCTTCTCTTTTAATTAGGATATTATTCTCGTATTTCGCAGATAATTTATTTAGTTTGTCTATTTGTGTTTTATAAACGGAATCGTAAATATTAGCTTTTTCAATTAATTCTATTAATTTTTTAGTCATAAAATTAATAGTACTTNGTTATTTTATCAGAAACAATATTATTCATTATATTTTGTGATAATTAATATTTTGTTTGAATAAAACTTCCGTAAGTATTTAACCATTTTTTTTCATTTTTATAAGATGGATGGTAGCTTTGGACGGTTAACCAAAAGTTTTTAGAATGATTCATGTGAATTAAATGTACAAGTTCATGAATGATTACATATTCTATAACCTCTAAAGGCGTATGAATTAATTTCCAATTAAGATTAATATTTTTTTTNGATGAACAACTTCCCCAACGACTTGTAAGTGATTTGATACGTATAGTATTGGGTATTAATGATNTTTTTTTACTTATATCATGTGTTTTATCAATTAAAATTTCTGTAGCTAGTTTTTTTAATTGCGTAGTTATATATTCATGAGTGTTAATTTCATTTATTTTATTAATAAGTAAATAATCTTTTGTAAATGTTAATGGTTGCATTAAAGCAGATTCTGTTTTTTTAATTAAATACTTTTTACCAAGATATAATATATTTTCATTAATTTTAAAAGGAATGGTCATATTACTTTTACTTAAATTTAATTTGTTTACTTGGTTTTCAATCCAGCTTTCTTTTTCTTTTATAAATTTATTTATTTGCCAATTAGGGAAAAAGTAGGGTGCTTTAATGATTATATTGTTTTGATCTTTTACTTGAAGTGAAATTGATTTTCTTTTTTCNTTTATTATTGTGTGTTTCATTATAAAGAATCTAAGATTTTTCTTGAATCTTTGATAACTTTTTCATAATTGTTTGAATTAAATATAGCTGAACCCATTACAAATACATCTGCTCCGGCATTAGCGACACTAGCTATTGTTTGATGATTAATACCACCGTCAACTTCTAATAAAATATCTTTACCCGATTTTGTGATTAACTTTCGAACTTCTTTTATTTTATTTAAAGATGAAGGGATAAAACTTTGCCCTCCAAAACCTGGNTTNACAGACATTATTAAAATTAAATCTAATTTNTCAATTATATGATCTAGATAATGTAATGGCGTNGCTGGATTAAATGCTAGACCTGCTTTAAGACCAGCATTTAAAATTAAATCAAGAGACCGATCAATGTGTTCAGTAGCTTCTGGATGAAATGTAATTATGTCTGCTCCAGCTTCAATAAATGCTTCTATTAATNGATCAACNGGNTTACACATAAGATGAACGTCTATAGGTGCTTTTANTCCTTCTTTTTTTAGAGCTGAGCATACTAATGGACCAAATGATAGATTTGGGACGTAATGGTTATCCATGACATCAAAATGAATAAAATCTGCACCTGAAGATAAAACTGAATCNACTTCTTCCCCAAGAGAAATGAAATTTGCTGATAAAATTGATGGTGCAATAAAATATTTTGTTTTTTTCATAAAACTTGTTGTTGATTTCATTTAATTTTATATNATAATTACATTATCTCATTATTTTATATTAAGCAAATATATATTTTTTATAAAAAAAAAAGGGGACATACATGTCAAAACAACAAAAAAAATATACTGTTTATGAAGTTGAAAAAATTACCAACGGTAAGCTTTCAAAATATAAGNTAACTAAGGCAATTAAGGCTGGACAGTTAAAGGCTGAACGTGTTGATTCCAATAAAAAAGGAAGGGGAATACCAAATTATTTTGTATATGAAAATGATTTGCAAGAATACGTTGATCTATTAGAAGAAACAAAAAAAAGTACGATAAGGATACCTGATGTTTTAATTAATAGAGAACCCGANGAAGAAAAAAATGAGGTATACGATAGTAATGATTTTGTAACAAAAGCTAACTTCTTTTTTGATACACAAAANCANGCTATTGAAACATTAATGGATAGAATTCATTTATTAGAAAAGGAAAATTCAAAGATTTTACCNTTATTAGAAAAACAACAGTTTTATATAAATGAAGAACAATCTAAATCTGCTGAAAGAAAAGAACTTATAATGGAATTAGCAAGTGCGCCATCTTTTAATNCAGCTAAGAAAAAAGATATTTTGACCAAGTTAAATAGACTTGCGTAAATTTAGTTATTTAAAAGANTATTTCAATTTGATTTTTACGATTTTACAACCAAGACAATGTCTTGGTTGTAATCATTTTACAGATGAAATATTTTGTGAAAAATGTGATAAGCTANCATCTATTTCTATTTCATCCATGGATTTTAATCAAAGAACATATTATTTTTTTGTCGAATATAATAAACAGATAAAAATTGCTTTCAGTGAAATAAAATTTAATTCTAATAGAGCCGTCTTATTNTATTTAAAATCAAAGTTATTACAATTAGAAAGACGTTCTTTTNGTTATGATTATTGGGTTCCAGTTCCTTATCATTTAAATCGTTTAAAAAGAAGAGGTTTTAATTTAATAAAAGAGCTTTTTGCTGATTTTTTTGATGAGTTAAATATTCCTTGTTTAGATCTTTTAAATAGATATAAAAATACAAAACCNTTATTTGATAAACCAATAAATGAACGAAAAAAGATNTTAAATAATGCTTTTTCGTTTTCAATTGACCCAACAAANATNAAAGGTAAACGTTTATTATTAGTCGATGATATAGTAACATCTGGATCAACCGTTAAAGAATGTATAAANACNCTTGAAACNAAATTAAATTGTAAAGTTGATATTTTTTCTTATTCAAAGGTTATAGATTATGACAAAAAATTTAATTGAAATTAATTTAACAAAAAACTTATTTCCCTCATTTAATNTGCTTGTTGAACAATTAGTGGGTTTAAATTATTCCAGAGTAGAAATGGTTTTTGAACCGGGTGATTTTTCTATAAAAGGGAACATTATTGATATTTTTTGTCATTCTAATACGTACCCATTAAGAATTGAATATGATTTAGATGATATTGATCGATTAAGTTTATTTTATGTAAATAATCAAAGAAGCTTTAAAGATNTAACAGATGTTTCGATTAATGCGTTTGAAAATGATACTGTTTTTTATAATGATAAAAAAAGAGTAAGAATGGATGAATCATTACTTTCTCAGTTTTTTATNGATGATTATATTGTTCATGAATATTATGGGATAGGTCTTTTTAAAGGGTTAAGTTACCAAAAGTTTTCATCAGTTGAAGGTGAATATGTNTGCTTAGAATATAAAGATAAATCGCTAGTATATGTNCCCTTAGATCAATTAAACTTAATTCATAAGTATAACTTGCAAGATTCTCCTCCTTCGTTGAACAGTTTAAGTGAAAAAAAATGGCTTCAAACAAAAAAGAAAGCCGAAAGAGATACTTTGGAAATAGCTGAGGAATTGTATGATCGTTATAAACGACGCCAATCAGCTGTTGGTTTTACTTTTTCTGAAGATTCTTTAGAGCAACTTGAAATGGAAGCTTTGTTTGAACATGAATTAACNCCNGATCAAAANCGAGCTCTTGCTGAAATAAAAAATGATATGGAAACNTCAACGCCAATGGANAGATTGTTATGTGGGGATGTTGGATTTGGTAAAACTGAAATTATGTTAAGAGCNGCTTTTAAAGCCGTTGATAATTATAAGCAAGTAGTTATNTTAGTGCCNACAACATTATTAGCTGATCAACATTTTAAATTATTTTCTAAACGGTTTGAACAAACACCATATATTATTAAAATGTTATCACGTTTTGTTTCCAAGTCNGATCAAAAAGCTATAATCAAAGGAATATCAGAACAAAAATGTGATATTGTAATTGGAACTCATAGATTATTATCTAAAGATATTNTNTTTAAAGATTTAGGTTTATTGATTATTGATGAAGAACAACGGTTTGGTGTAAAACATAAAGAAAAAATTAAAGAATTTAAAGAAGCTGTAGATGTATTAAATGTAACAGCTACACCTATTCCGAGAACAACATATATGTCNTTAACTGGNTCTAAAGATATTTCTATTATNGAAACACCCCCTCCATTTAGAAAACCTATTCAAACNTTTGTTGCTAAATATTCTGATGAATTAATCAAAAAAGCAATTAATCAGGAAGTTNNAAGNAAAGGACAAGTNTTTTTTATTCATAATCGAGTAGAAACAATTGATAAAAAAGTGATTGAATTAAAAAAAATGTTTCCTTCTTTAAGAATTTTAATGGTTCATGCACAAATGACAGAAGAAAAAATTAAAGCGATTATGATTTCATTTTTAAATTATGATTGTGATATTTTAGTTTCGACTACAATCATAGAAAACGGTATTGATATCAAAAATGCTAATACAATTATTATTGATTCTTCTGAACGATTTGGCTTGTCCCAAATTCATCAACTTAGAGGTAGGGTAGGCCGTAGTGATATTCAAAGTTATGCNTACTTATTGTTTTCAGATAAAAAAATTCTTTCTGAAAAAGCTAAGCAACGTTTACAAGCTATTAAAGAATATGTAAATTTAGGCTCAGGTTATCATTTGGCATTAAAAGATTTGGAAATTCGTGGAGCAGGAAATATATTGGGCCAACAGCAATTTGGTCATTTATTAAAAGTTGGGTTTTCATATTATTGTAAGTTACTTGAAGATTCTATTTCTAATAAAAAAGGACAGTATAATGCACGTTTTTGGATGCCTTTAAGAACTGATAAAATTAGAATTTCTGAAAATTATATTCCCAATCAACGAGAACGTATTGCAATTTATACAAGATTTATGACCTGTAAATCTTTTGATGATTTGTCTCATTTNAAAGACGAGNTACAAGATCGCTATGGAAGGTTACCTTTTGATGAACAAAAAGTTTTTGACTATATTTATGATGAAATTGAGAAANATGGTTTGTAATTATTTTTTTCGTTTTTTTGTTTTTTGAATTTTCTCTTGTGCTGCGTTCATAGATTCATAAATTTCTTCTGTAAGTGATTCTGCATACTCTTCTGGGTCCGCCGTTTCTCCTAAAGAAAAAGCAATTTCAGCTAACCCTTTTGTGATTTTTCTTATTTTAGCCTTACCTACAGTAACTTTTTTACCATTTTTTAAATTAAATAAAACTGAGGTTGTTTCAGCAATTTGTTGATTTTGCTTTAATGGATTAGTTGGCTGGTTATTATTTAATTTAGGGTTTATCTCCATTAGTTAGTTTCTCCTCAATTTTTTTTTCATGTTTTTTATTGTAGTTTCCAATCCATTAAAAATTGCGTCTGCTATTAAACTGTGACCNATATTAACTTCTTCAATTTCTTCTATGTTTATTATTTTCCCTATATTTTCAAAGTTTAAACCATGNCCNGCATGTAAACTNATNGNATGNNTNNTNGTNANATTNGCAATNTTNTTTAANTTTNTTANTTCTTCTTCTGATGAATTACTAACNGCATATTGTCCAGTATGGACTTCGATACAATCTGCGTTTAATNTNAAAGCTTCAAAAAAAGATTTTTCNTTTGGNTCTACAAATAATGATACCTTAATTTGATTTGNTTTCAACTCTTTAATAAANNTTTCTAAATANATTGTGTTTTTTGANAGGTCTAAGCCACCTTCTGTTGTTANNTCTTCTCTTTTCTCAGGGACAATACAAACGCTTTNTGGCTTTATTTTTTTTGCTATTAATAACATTTCTGGNGTTGCAGCACACTCAAAGTTTAAAGGNATTCNAGCNTNTGTTAATTCATANACATCTTTATCTTGGATATGGCGTCNATCTTCTCTTAAATGGATAGTGATNATATCAGCTCCAGCTTTAAGTGCTATTTTAGCTGCNTCTAATAAATTTGGATCATTTTCTTTTCGTTGCTCTCTTAAAGTNGCAACATGATCTATATTCACTCCAAGTCTACAATGTTTCATTTAATAATCCAGTTTTAAAATAGAATATTTTTTAAATAAATTTAAATTTTTATCTTTATTGTTGTTATGAAAGGCTCCAATATCAACTAAAAGAATAGTACCACATTGTTCATGATTTTTTAAAAATATTTTTTTGGGTAAATCGAAGGTTATCGTGATGTTAGCATTTAAACTTAAAGGTGTATTTATTCCAGTAGGGACGTCAATTGAAACAATTGATGACTTGTATTTATTTAATTGTAATACAAAGTCNTTAATTGGGNTTTTTAAATCACTTTTTGTTCCACTCCCTAGTAATGCATCAATGACGAGNTCATAATTTTTTTCTTTTGGGAAGTTTTTTAATATAGAAATGGGATATTTNTTTAGTGTTNTTAATTGTTTNCCTGCTAAATCTTTATAATATTTTTCTTCGTAAGCAATACAAACATCTANATTATGTCCTTTNGTATACAAATGTCTTGCTGCAACTAATCCGTCTCCTCCATTATTACCTTTTCCGCANAGAACCAATATATTTTTATTTTTATTCATAGAAGAAATAATATTAGCAACTTGAAAACCAGCCAGTTCCATAAGCTGAATGGGGTTTATATTATATTTTTTTTCCATTAGGTCATCTGTTTTTTTAACATCGTTAAAATGTATGTGTGGAATATCTTTTGCTGCAACTTGCTTATAGTTCATTTCTTTATAGTAGCACCAAAAAAATACTATTTATATATTTATGCTTAAAATAGATTTGTTAATTTTAAATAAGTTTTCAATAAAACTTCACAATATGTTCTTTTTTATTTATTATTGCTCTGATATATACTTTTTGGAGGAATTATATGATAGCAATTGGAAAAAAAGCTCCTGGTTTTACTTTAAAAGATCAGCATGATCAAGATATTAGCTTAGAAGATTATAAAGGTCAGAAAGTTATTGTTTATTTTTATCCAAAAGATGATACTTCTGGTTGTACAAAAGAAGCTTTAGGCTTTACTGAAAGTTTAAAAAAGTTTGAGTCTAAAAATACTATAGTTCTTGGCGTTTCAAAAGATTCTGTTAAATCTCATGACAAGTTTTGTAACAAATATGATTTAAAGCATACTCTTTTGTCTGACCCTGAATGTAAGATGATTGATGAATATGACGCTTGGCAGGAAAAATCTATGTATGGGAAAACATATATGGGTATACAGCGTTCTACAGTTTTAATTGATGAAAATGGTATTGTTTTAAAGCATTGGCCTAAAGTAAAAGTTCCAGGACATGTTGATGCTGTTTTAGAGAGTTTAAATTAATAATATGACAGACAATCCAAATGAATTAGAGTCCAATTATTTAGATATATTAAATAAAATTGGTGAAGATGTTAATCGAGAAGGTTTAGTTAAAACTCCTGAACGAGCTGCAAAATCATTTTCTTTTTTAACAAAAGGCTATACGGAATCTTTAGATGAAATTTTAAACGGTGCAATATTTAAATCAGATGATGATGGAATGATCTTAGTTAAGAATATAGAACTATATTCTTTATGTGAACATCATTTAGTGCCTTTTTTTGGTAAGTGTCATATCGCTTATTTGCCTAATGGTAATATTATTGGGTTATCAAAAATTGCACGTGTTGTTGACTTGTTTTCAAGACGATTACAGGTGCAGGAAAATTTGACAAAACAAATTTCAGAGGCGATACAAACAGCAACAAATGCTTTAGGTGTTGCTGTTGTAATAGAAGCGCATCATTTATGTATGATGATGAGAGGTGTGGAAAAGCAGAATTCTTCTATGGTTACATCCTCAATGTTAGGTAGATTTCGATCTAATGCTTCAACAAGATCTGAGTTTTTGAGTTTAATTAAAGAATAATATTATTCACCACGATAGAAAGCTTCGATATTTTCTGTTTCACGAACTTTAATTTCGAATAAACTTTCTTTAAAGTGTGGTTGTAGTCTGTTCCAAATTACAATACAAATATTTTCTGTAGTTGGTAATAGTTTCTTGAATTCTTTAATTGTATTTAAATCGTTGTGATCAAATTCATGAATTACTTTAGTTTCAGCAATTTTTTTTATCTCTCTTACATTTATAAGCATTCCAGTTTCGGAATTAGGTATTCCTTTTAAAGTTATAAATAACTCAAAATTATGTCCATGATTTTGACTACAATTACCAAAAAGTGATTTATTTTTTTCTTGATCAAGATTGGGGTTATTTAAAGAGTGAGAGGCTGAAAATCGTAAACGTCTTGTTAAATAAATAATATTTTTGGCCATTTTTTATCCTTGATGCATTTCTTTTTTTTATTTAAGGTTACATTGTATCGTAATATGTATCAATTATTAAAGGAGAATGCGATGTTGGCTGAAGTATTTATTGATGAATTAAAAACAATGGCTATTATTGGTTGTAATCCNGAAGAAAGAGTTACTAAACAGCCTTTAATTATTTCTTTNGCGTATCAATATGATATAGATAAAGCGGCTGAATCTGATAATGTAGACTTTGCTATTGATTATGATTCTCTTTGTAAGCGTCTTACAACATATATTGAAGCATCTCAGTTTCAATTAATAGAAACGTTAGCAGANAAATTGATNGAATTTATTTTTTCAAATAGTTCTATTGAAAAGGTATCTTTATTTGTTTACAAACCAGATGCAATAAACAATGCTAAACGAGTAGGAATAAAGTTACAACGTGAGAAAAAAAGTATTCAAAAAACTTCTGTTTCNANTNCTTTAAATTGGGANTNAAAAACCCCTTCGNGAGAAGGGGTTTNCNANTTAAAAGGNTTATTTTTTTACCANTCAAGAGTTCCAGTTTGATATTCTCTAACTGTNCCTTCAAAAAAGTTAACTTCNATCATGGACCCTTGTGTAAATTCGTCTAACCATGGATATGGGTTTGTCGCATTANAATGTTTTGGGAGTCCAATTTGTTGCAACCTAATATCACCAATAAACTTAATATATTCAGTTAATGTTTGTGGTGTTAACCCTAATATTCCTTCNCCTATNCAAGAAATTCCCCATTCAATTTCCATTTCAACTGCTTCAATGATATTTTGTGACATTTGATTTTGTACATCCTCTGTCCATAGTTGTGGGTTTTCCTTTTTAATTTCATTAATTATGTTTACAAATAATTTTACGTGTAAATCTTCATCACGATTAATGAATTGTATCATTTCTTTAGATCCTGGCATTTTGTTATGACGTCCAAAATTAAAGAACACTAAAAATGCACTAAAGAAAAATATACCTTCAAAAATTAAATTTGTTGTACATGATTCTAAAAATAGTTTTGCGTTTTCATCTGATTTTGTATTAAAACCATCTATTTTAATTTTGAACATGTTTTCCCAAACTTTTTTGTTTTTGTAAAATAAATGTTTATCTCTTCTGTATAATCCGTAGACTTCTTCTGGTTCAAGACCCACAGCTTCAATCATGACTGAATAACTATCTACGTGTAAGCATTCTTCATATATTTGTCTTGCAATTGCAAGTGAAACCTCTGGACTAGTAATATGTGGTTTTATAATTTCNCTTAATGAATTTACCAATAANCCATCTAAGTTTGAAGCAAATGCTAAAGCTCTAAGAAATGTTGTTTTTTCTTGTTCTGTTAGCTCTCCNTTTTCCCATTGTTCTTTGTCTTTTTGGAATGGAACNTCTTCTGCAACCCANTTATTTCGTTGCATATTTTTAAAAATTTCTCTTGCCCATGGATGTTTGAGTGGNGAAACTTGCATTAANCCATCATCTTCACCATTTATAACTCTTCTTTTATTGATTAGTTCTGCATTGGTTTGTTTTTTATTAGTAAATTCGCCTTCGAATGAATTTGTTGCCATTTTTTTTCCTCCTTAATTATTGGCAAGCTTCACAGCTTGGGTCTAAAATGCTACACACATTTGCAGTNTCAACTGCTGTTGCTGGTGTAGTTGATTTAAGTGGTTGCTCATTAGGTGTTTCAATATCAATTGTTTTTGAAACTTGTGTTGCAGCTAGTGTTCTTAGATANTAGGTAGTTTTTAGTCCTAACTTCCAAGCGCGCTGGTACACATTACTTAATATACGACCACTTTGAGTCTTAAGAAAAACATTTGTTGATGCGGATTGGTCGATCCATTTCATTCTTTTTGCAGCGGATTTCAGAAGCCACTCCATATCAATTTCAAATGTTTCTTTATATTTTAATTTTAAATTTTCAGGAACTTCTGTAATTTCAGTCAAACTTCCATTATGTAGTTTGAGTTTTTTNACCATATCATCAGTCCATAAACCGAGTTGATCTAAATCATCNATTAGGTACCGATTCATAACAATGAAATTTCCTGATAAATTTTCTTTCATATACATGTTTTTGTANGCTGGTTCAGTACATGGAAACACCCCCGATATATTTGCNATTGTTGCAGTTGGTGCAATTGCCATTAAATTTGAATTTCTTATTCCATGAGTTTTTACATGATTTTTGACATAATCCCAATTTAGTCTCGATTTTCTATCGACATCAATTGATTCACCACGTTCCTTTTCTAAAATCTCAAGTGTATCAAGAGGAAAAATACCTCTATCCCATTTACTTCCTTTAAATGTTTCGTAAGATCCTCTTTCTTTTGCTAATTTAGAACTTGCCATAATAGCGTAATAGGAAATCATTTCCATTGATTCATCAGCAAATTCAACATTTTCTTCAGATTCAAATTGATGATTTAATTGATAAAGTGCATCTTGATATCCCATTAGACCGAGACCGACAGCACGGTGTCTCATGTTTGCTCTCTCAGCTTCAATAGTAGGATAGTAATTATTATCTATAACATTATCTAACATTCGTATAGCAGTATTTACAGTTTTTTCAATTCGTTCTTCATCAAGCGATCCATTTGTAATCATATTTGCTAAATTTATACTTGCAAGATTACATACTGCAGTTTCATCTTTTGATGTATTTAATGTTATTTCAGTACAGAGGTTAGATGAGTGAACAACCCCAACGTGATCTTGTGGGCTTCGTATATTACAAGGATCTTTAAATGTTACCCATGGATGTCCGGTTTCATAAAGCATAGTTAATAATTTTCTCCATAACTCACTCGCTTTGATTGTTTTTTTGCGGATTCCTTCTTTTTGTTCGTAAGCTGTAAACTTTTCTTCAAAGTCTTTACCATATGAATCATGTAAATCTGGAACGTCAGCAGGACAAAATAATGTCCAATCTTGATTACTATTTACCCGTTTCATAAATAAATCAGGTATCCAACAAGCTGTATTGATGTCATGTGTTCTTCGTCGTTCGTCTCCAGTATTTTTTCTTAATTCAAAAAATTGTTCGATATCAAGATGCCATAGTTCTAAATAGGCGCACATTGCACCTTTACGTTTTCCACCTTGATTTACAGCTAAGGCTACATCATTGAAAATTTTAATAAACGGTATAACACCTTGAGATGACCCATTTGTTCCTTTTATTTTAGAACCAGTTGCCCTAACGTATGACCAATCAGAACCAATTCCACCTGCCCATTTACTTAGTTTTGCATTGTCTGAAAATAATTTAAATATACCTTCCAAAGAATCTTCCGATATATTTAAATAGCATGAGCTCATTTGACTAAATCTAGTC
>NZFK01000037.1 GCA_002690645.1 Rickettsiales bacterium | reverse complement strand
GCAATGGGATAATCTTTAGAATGATAATAAAGTGTTGGCGTTGGTAAGTTTTGTTTTTTAATTAAATCTAAAAGTTCAGCTGTTCCACCACAATGGTCTATGTGACAATGGGTTAAATAAATACTTTCAATCGTATTAATAGACGGGTCTGAAAGCTCTAACAACTTCTCCACTTCAGCTCCAGGATCAATTATCATTACCTTTTGACTAGTATCATCAATTACTACTCGAGCATTTTGTTGGAATTCACTTACTATTTCAGTATGGATATGTAAGGTCATGAACTTATCTTTTCAATAATGGAGCTTGTAGAAAAGCCTTCTAAAAAAGGCTTAATTATTACTTTTCCTCCATAATTACTAATAATAGGAAATTCAGGTAACTCTTCTGCATTGTAGTCTCCACCTTTAATATGAACATCAGGTTTTATTTTTTGTATTAGATTAATAGGAGTATCTTCTTCAAAAGTCACAACATAATCAACAGCTTCAAGTGAAGCTAAAACACTTGCACGCGCTGTTTGGTTATTTATCGGTCTAGCTGAGCCTTTTAAATTTTTAACCGATTGATCAGAATTTAAACCTACCACTAAAATATCACCATGACTTTTCGCTTGCGTTAAATATTGAACATGGCCAGCATGTAAAATATCAAAACATCCGTTAGTAAACACAATTTGTTTTCCTTCTTCTTTTTTTTGTAAAATTTCATTTAAATCTTGATAGGGTAATTTCTTATTGGTTTTATTTGTAAAGAACGTTTCTAACGCTTCCCAACTTACCGTAGCTGTACCTCTTTTTTCAACAACGATACCAGCACCTATGTTTGCCATTCTTGCTGATGTTTCTAAATCTAAGTTACAGGCTAAACCAATGGTTAACAAAGCGACAACGGTATCACCAGCCCCTGTAATATCAAACACTTCTTTAGCATCCGTTTTAATATCTTTTTTTTCAGTTTTAGTAATAATTGACATCCCCTTTTCGGACCGAGTAAGTAATAATGCCTTGAGATTTAGTTTTTTAACAAGTTTTTTTCCACTTTCAAAAATTTCTTCTTCACTTGTTATTTTTTTCCCAATAGCCGTTTCAAACTCTGAAAAATTAGGTGTGATAATAGTGGCATTTTTATATTTCATAAAGGAGTCACCTTTAGGATCAACTACAACGGTTTTATTATTTTTTTTGGCTAACTCTATCACTTTTTCTAAAAAAGATTCTGTTAACGTACCTTTTAAATAATCTGATATAACTATTGCAGAACAGCTGGCAATTTGACTTTCAAAAGCTGAAAATAACTGTGCTTGTTCCTGACTCGATAAACTTTCGTTATCTTCGCGATCAAGTCTAACCACTTGTTGATGGTGGGCAACAACTCTAGATTTTAAGATGGTTGATCGTTTAGATTTAATAATTCCTGAACAATCAATCTTACTTTTTTCAAATAATCGAACTAATTTATCACCAGAACTATCTGCCCCAACAAAACCAAAAATAGTTGATTCAATATTTAACCCTTTTATATTGTTCGCTACATTACCCGCCCCACCTGGAGTTAATGTTGTTTTTTCAATTTTACATACAGGCACAGGTGCCTCTGGTGAAATTCTATTCACTTTGCACCAATGATATTCATCGAGCATCAAATCACCTAATACTAGGATTGACCCCATTTGCTTGTTACTTACTTTTTTTCTTAATTCATTTACTTTCTGAATCATAACGTTATTTTAATTGGATAGTAGTTAAGGTACAAGTAGAATTAATCTTACTTAACTATATATTATCTTGGTTCGATTTATATAAAGTAAGTTGTCCAGTTTTAGTTTTAAAATATATCTCAATTGGGCTTACTATTTTTTTCATTGCAAGAAAAATCCGAAATGGGTATATATCTGCTAATGATGTATCGTGCCCATCTTCTGTAATATTAACTTTTTTGTAAAGATTATAGTGGTCATTTTGTTCACATATTATCTTAATTATAGAAGTTGATTTATTTTTGCTATTTACTTCAATTTTCGTACTTTTGAATGGATGCATCCCTAAGAAATATTTGCTTTGATCAAGTGTAATGTGGTTTTCAAACAAACTCTGAACTATTTTTTTTGAGTGTAATTTATTTATTATTTTTTGCTGGTCTTCCTTACTATCTGTGTGTTGCAAAATAAGTTCTATTTGTTCAATATCAGCTTTTGTTGATCTTAATAGAAGTTTACGATCATGCTCTTTTTCATGACCTGAAGTTTCCTTTTTTAATATTGAAAAATATTTATTTAACATATCATCAAACTCTGGAAATTGATGGAATATATGTTTTCTATTTGTAAAATGAATATTATCTAATAATTTAGTCACTGCTAAACTAAACTCTCCAAACCGTTCAAACTGATTTTGTTGATTTGGATTTAAACTTGTTTGAAAGACAGGTAATGCTAACGATAATGCACCTAAAGACTTTTTAAATTCTGCAGTAAGTAAAACAGGTAATTTAAACTGAATTTGCCGCCCATAAACATTATCGGTTAATCTACCTAATTTGTTTTGCTGATGAATGGCAATTCCCCTAATTGAAAGGAATATTTTTTGATTTTCTGTAATAGGTCTTTCAGATAAAAGCTTTCCTACATTTGTATCTAATTCATAGTTTATATCTAGTGTAGAGCTTACTTTATCTGCATTATGATACAAAATGGATTGCTTAATAACTCCTGTAATAGCTTTAGATTGCGTATAGGACAAAGATGTTGAGTGAAGCACTTCAATCAAATTTTGTTCTAATAATTGAGTAAATAATATAGCACCATCAAGAGAATGATGAACTTTACCATGACAGCAATTTTGATAGCCAATATCATGGAGAACAATTGCTAAATTGACTACTTCTTGAGCAAATTTGGTTGTCATCCCAGTAATTTTTTTAAACGTTTTACCTATATTAAAATTTAACTTTTTAATACTATCTGGTAATAACTCTTTAGTGGGTATACTATGATTATCTGTTCCATGTGCTACAATCTCGAATGAATCTTCCACCATTGATCTGAACGCACATAATGTAAGTTTAATAACCAATATCTCAAGTAACTTTTTATCACAGTTTTTAAATAATAAATAATTGGAAAAGGAATGAATATAACTACCAGTTTGATTAAAAAATTTTATTTTTATTTGTTCTAAATCTTCATTCGAGTACTCTATATTCTTTGGAAAGTTAGGCCTCAAAGGAAAAAATATATTTGTACCAATATTTGTAGTCGTTTTAGTATGAGTTATCATTTCAAAAACAGCTTCTTTAATAACTTGTCGTACTGAGTTATTTTTTTTATTTAGAATCTTATTTGATGTATCTTCACAAAACTGTTTAAATCTTTGAAGATCAACATCTTTAAAAAATTGACTTTCAAAATACTTTCTATTTTTTATACTTAATATTTTCTGCATCAAATGGAGTATACAAATAGTTTATTTACTTTTTATTAATTTTTAATATTAAATGTATTAAGCATATTTTTAAGTTTAATTAATTAATTTCAACATAAATCAGAATTAAATATTATTCATTAATTTAGTTTACTCTAAATTCTCAAACTAAAATTATTATTTTTATTATTGAAAATTTATACAAATTATAATAACCTTTTCCGAATGTTCAATCAGGAGTTTTTGTATGAGTTTTTCAAAAAAATATAACGTTAAATTTATCTTAATATTAATGTCTTTACTTTTCTTATTAGTTGGATGTCAAAAAATACCTAGCAGTAATTTTTATGATAATCAAAGCTCAATAGCGGTTATGTGGGCTTCTTCATCTGAACATGCTAACCAATATAATGAATATGTGAGCCCTTACTCTATGTTAATTGATGCTGTTTTAAGTTCTAAGGCTAAAAAATATCAAAAAACTTTAGAAACAATTAAAATTGCACCTATTGCAGAAAAAGATTACCTACTTCCTTATGGTAAAAAGCTTGAAGAAAAAGGTATGGATGTGAGTTTAGTTAGACTACCACTTGATAAATCTAAGCTAAATCTTACTCAAAAAAGAAACTTAAAACAAGCGAAACATGACTTTAGACATTTAAATGAGCAAAACATTGATTACGTTATGTTTGTAGATATCAATCGTTTTGGAATCACTCAGAGTCGAACTTGGGGACTCAACATACTTTCACCAAGAAAAAATCTTAATTTTATACTTTATGTAATAGACACAAAAAATAATAATGTTATCGGTAAATATATGCTCGTAAAGTCACGGAAAGTCTCGAAAAAATGGAAAAAAAATAATTATAAAATATTAAAAAGAGATATTAATGACCTTTTAACTAATGGATTTAAAAAAGCATATAATGACTTTTTTGGAAGTAAAAAGTACGATGAAAATTAACTTAATTATTACTTTATTCCTACTCATTACTTCAAATTTATATGCAAACTTAGATTTTATAAAATTAGAAGATTTCGATTTAGAGCAATCAGAAACAGAAAGCTTTGAAGAAGTAAGCAATGATATGACAGTGTTAAAAAATACCGAAAAATCAACTAAAAAAACTTTTGAATATACGTTAAAAACTCACTTTTCAGCTATAGATAATGTAGAATTAACGCCACAAAGTATGCATAGATTTGCTTATTATAATAATGAAAATAACTTATATGGGTTTATCAGCGTGGGAACTTATGCCGAAACTACGCACAATCAAATTTTTTCGTATAGATATACTTATTTAAGTAGATTTAGTTCAGTTTATTACACGTCTACATTTAGGCCAATTATTGCAGGTGTTGGTTTTTTTTTTAAAACATAATTCATATCAATATACCTTCGAATTTGCATATCAATCTTATTACGCTGATACCGGTTTTAGTTTAAGTGATACCGATTTTAGTTTAACTGATACCGATTTTAGTTTAAATGGTATTTTGTTTGGAGTAGGTTTAAAAAAATATTTTAGCTTTTTAAATAACTTTGGATTTCATGCAAATTTTAATTTTAATTTTGGCACTTTAAGTACCCTATATGTAAATGATAAGACTTATAAGTTAGATTCACGTCATGGCACCTTGTCCTTAAGTGCAGGAATTGGACTTAATTTAAACTAATTTAATCTTTTGCTTTGAGACTTGAAAGCATTTTGAAAATCACTTTTTTTCGGTCATACTACTAAAAATGGATTCATTAGATTATCTAAATATTACAGGTCTAAGCCTTATAGATTGGATTATTATTGTTATTTATTTAACATTATCTTTAGGGTTGGGGCTTTTCTTCGCAAAAAAAGTNAAGTCAATGACAGACTTTGTTAGCGCAGGTCGAAANATTGGTTTATTTCTAGGTGTTGCATCAATGGCAGGTACAGAAATGGGACTGATCACGATTATGTATTCTGCTCAAAAAGGGTTTTCTGGTGGTTTTGCTGCATTTCATATCGCAGTTGTTGCTGGGGTTATTACATTTTTAGTTGGATTATCTGGCTTTATTGTTGTCCCTCTCCGNAAATTAAAAGTTCTAACTATTCCTGAATTTTATGAAAAACGATTTGGTAAGGATGTACGTGTTTTGGGTGGACTTTTACTTACTTTTGGAGGGGTATTGAATATGGGGTTATTTTTAAAAGTTGGGGCTCTATTTTTAGTTGGAGTTGCAGGTTTATCNCCTAGTCTTTTACCTTGGGTCATGACAGCCTTATTAATTTTGATTTTATTTTATACCTGTATGGGTGGAATGTGGTCGGTTATTATGACAGACTTTATGCAATTTTGTGTAATGTCTATTGGTTTGTTTGTTGTTGTGGGAATTTCGTTCGCAACTATTGGCTGGAATAATTTATTTGACATTGTGTTAGAACAAAAAGGTATTGCTGGCTTTGACCCATTATCTGCAGAAGGTGATTTTGGATTAAGCTATGTTTTATGGATGATGTTTACGGCAGGTTTAGTTAGTTGTGCTATTTGGCCTACCGCTGTTGCGCGGGCATTAGCCATGAAATCTGAAACACTCGTTAAAAAACAATATATGATTACTTCCATAACATTTATGATTCGATTTTTAATTCCTTATTTTATTGGTATTTCTGCTTTTGTTTATTTCACCATAGAAAAGCCTGAATTTATGCCATTATTTGGGGGNCAATTAGATACATTATATGCATTTCCTTTTTATATTAAAGATATTTTACCTATTGGTTTAATTGGTTTTTTTACTGCAGCTATGATTGCTGCATTTATGTCTACTCATGATGGTTATTTACTTTGTTGGAGTTCTGTAATTACACAAGATATTATTGCCCCATTAGCTAAAAAGAAACTCTCTGATAAACAACGGTTATTTTGGACTCGCGTTAGTATCGTTGGCATAGGAATATATATTTGGTATTGGGGACTGTTTTATCAAGGTTCTGATGATATTTGGGACTATATGGCAATTACTGGCGCCATCTATTTTACAGGTGCATTTGCGTTATTGGTTGGAGGGTTGTATTGGAAAAAAGCAAGTCGTGTAGGGGCCATGGCCGCCCTTATTTCNGGATTAACTGCTCTTTTAGGCCTAGGGCCGATTAAACAAGCTGTAGGACTCACGCAATTTACAGGTGCACATATTGGATTATTTACGATTTGTTTGACACTATTTGTTATGGTTATTTTTTCTTTATTATTTCCAGACAAAAATATTCGTGAGGTTAAAATATGATCTGGATTTCAATTTGGAAAATNACATTGGTTTTAGCTCTTTTATTGTTTAGCATAGTCAGTATTGTTGTAATTATAGGTGGCGCAAAAGAATTAATTAAACTTAGTAAAGAACTTTAATATTTAGGTAAAATATATTGACCCTTTAAAGGTTTTCTCTAAGCCAAAATAATTACTATTTCTAGACATCGTTATAGACTTTGCTTTTGAAAATAATATTAAGTGGTTGCGGCTTATTTCAATATTAGTTAAATCAATATCTTTATTAGAGAACTCTTCAATTATTAATTCAATAATACTATTATTTTTTGAGCATTTATTTGCTAAATCTAGCCCCTTTTTGACAATAGATGAGTAACAAGTTTTTTTTTCTTGATTACATTTTTTATTATATTTTCCCAAATGCCTTATTAATCTTATTCCTGAAAAAGAGTTTTTAATTGATAATATTTTTTTCATATAACTTAATTTATTTGGTTAAATTATAATTTCTATTAGTCATAGAATAATAATGACTATTTAAAATAAGATTTATAAATGGGTATTCGATACAAAAATTGCAGGTAAAGTACTGGAAACAATACCCATTCTAGAATTGGATAACTTTTATATTCGATATCATCAATTATTGAACTGCCTGTAGGTGTTTCTTGAATTATATGTTTGTGATGCCAACCGGTTAAGAAAAANGGTAACGTTGTTCCTTTATCAACAAACCATGTTTCTTTTTNATTTGCTCCNTGGTCAATAATAGTACTGATCCATTTTTGCTTAAAGATAAAGAAATTTAACTCCAACTCAACGATATCACCTGTTTTTGAACCATCATAACGGGTTACTTTTACGGGTGGAAATGGAGGTGAAAGTGTGTCAAAAAGAGTTTGGTTAAACCCATCAACAACAATTTNTCTGCTTTTTTGAAGTTTNGTNATTATCTTTAATTTCATTTTTATTATTATAACAAATCTTTATTAAAATTTTTTATTTTGATTNCTATTAAAATANTCTTCNGATCTTGATCTTCTCACAGTTTTTTTTGGAGTCCCTAATACTTTTCGATGTGTTACTTTCGGGCTATCTGTTACAANAGGNCTAGTTGATTTTGAATTAAANTNGTTNAGCAACTTAAAAAANGTAGGAAATTCATCTTCTTCATCTTTTTTAGTNGGATAAAGTGTTCGGTATGTTCTTGTTGATTTAACATTATTTTGAGTTANTTCAACATCCGGCANCACTATTTTTTCCTTAAATATTTTTATATTATCATTTAACTTATTGAATTCTCTTACATATTGATTCAATGACGTAATAATACAATCTTTAGTTTCATTTTCTATAGCCCCATAATTATCTATAGCATTTGTTATCATATTTTGAAGATTATATATGGAATTTAAAATACCTTTTAATTGAACCCAAGCGGCTTTGTTCTTTAAATTTATTAGCGGTTCTANTTCGTTTTTAAAATAAGTGATTTTATCTTCAAAAAAATCAAGATAATTTAAAATACTTTTATCNATATTTTGTTTTTGATATTTATTGATAATTTGTTTGAGATTATTTGTTTCTTCTTTTAACAAATCTAAATAGACTATTTCTTTANTTGGTATTTCCCANATATCATTTTCTGCTGAAAAAGTAATTGTTCTTCTNAATGCAANTAGTTTAGCTAACAAAAGTTTTTACACTCCAAAAATGATTTTAAAATGATCATTTACTTTTTAAGTTTCTCTTAAATTTAANATTTNTACTAGTATTTTATTTAAATAATAGAAAATTTTATANATTTCACTACAATATTTTATATTTTACGAATTAATTTAATTCTAAACAGTCTAATTTTTTGTAAGAAACTGATTTAGNTAAATGTAATTGGCCTTTTATTTGCTCTTCAGTAACTTTTTTTTGAAATTCAATTTTATTTTTTTCGACTATGTTTTCAATTATCTGTTCAGATATATTCTCAGAAAAACGGACTTTTTTTTGTGGTTGAGATATGATTTTTTTTTTCATGTTATTNTAATAATTTTTTTTAAATAATATTTCATATTCCATAAAATTTCANNATAGCCCCTGTACTAGTCCCGCTGTAAGATTTACTTTATAATAGCGGCCATGGCAGAAATAAAAAACTTTTGTATTATNGCTCATATNGATCATGGTAAATCTACGTTATCCGATCGATTAATTCAAGCAACTAACACAGTTGCTGATCGTGATATGCAAAACCAATTATTAGACTCAATGGATTTAGAACGTGAACGAGGAATTACAATTAAAATGCAGGCTGTTCGGATGGATTATAAAGCAAAAAATGGTCAAGACTATATTTTAAACTTAATTGATACTCCAGGGCATGTAGACTTTAGCTATGAAGTTTCTCGTTCGTTGGCCGCCTGTGAAGGAGCTCTTCTTTTGGTAGATGCGGCACAAGGGATTGAGGCNCAAACTATGGCTAATTTTTATTTAGCACTTGAACATGATTTAGAAATTATACCGATTGTTAATAAAATTGATCTCCCTGCTGCAGACCCAGATAAAGTATTAAGCGAAATTGAACATGCATTTGGTATTCCTGCCGAAGATTGCTTACTTGCCAGTGCAAAAAATGGNATTGGCATTCCAGACATTTTAGAATCAATCGTAAAAAAAGTACCTGCACCGAAAATAGATGCCTCCAACGAACTAAAAGCATTAATTTATGATGCCCATTATGATGACTATCGAGGAGTAATAAATTATGTTCGTGTTTTTAGTGGTGAAATAAAAAAAGGTCAGAAAATAAAATTAATGGCGACTAATAAAACCGCTGATATTAATGAGTGTGGTTTCTTTAGGCCTAAAATGACTTCATCGGAGAAAATTCGTACTGGTTCAGTAGGTTATATTATCACAGGATTAAAATCACTNAGGGAAGCTCGTGTTGGTGATACAATAACTACTTCTGAAAAACCTGCGACGACTCCTTTAAGTGGTTATGAAGAAGCTAAACCTATGGTTTATTGNGGAATTTACCCTGTTGATACAGAACTTTTTAAAGAACTCGGTGATGCTTTAGAAAAATTACAACTTAATGATTCTTCTTTGCATTTTGAAACAGAATCGTCTCAGGCCTTAGGATTTGGTTATCGCTGCGGCTTTCTGGGCTTACTTCATATGGAAATTATCCAAGAACGAATTGAACGTGAATTTAATATTGATATCATTATGACATCTCCAAATGTTACTTATAAGGTTAAAAAAACAGATGGTGAAGAAATAGCAATGGAAAACCCTAATCAATATCCTGAAGTAACTCATATTGAATCGATTGATGAACCTATTATGGGCTTATCTGTAATTACGCCGAATAATTACATCAGTACAATTATCGAACTCGTTAAAGATTGTCGTGGTGATTACGAAAAATCTGAAATTATTGATTCAAATCGCCAAATGATTACCTTTTTTATTCCATTAAATGAATTGATTACCCAGTTTTTTGATCGCTTAAAATCGCGAACAAAAGGCTATGCTAGTATGGACTATTGGTATAAAGAACATTTACCTGCTGATTTAGTTAAAGTAGATATGAAAATCAATGGAGATCCTGTAGATGCGTTATCTTTTATTGCTCATCGTAAAAAAGCTTCAGGTGTTGCTCGTAAAATGGCATTAAAACTTAAAGAAATTATTCCACAACAGATGTTTGAAGTTGCTATNCAAGGCTCTATTGGGGCTAAAGTTATTTGCCGTGAAGATATTCGTGCATTACGAAAAAATGTAACAGCAAAATGTTATGGTGGTGATATTAGCCGAAAACGTAAACTTCTTGAAAAGCAGAAAAAAGGTAAGAAGAAAATGAAGCAAATTGGATCTGTTGAAGTCCCAAAAGAAGCATTTTTAAGTGTGCTTAAATTAGAGGCTTAGTCGCTATTTATCAGTATTTTTTATAATTTATAAGCCATATACCTATTTTGGCTGATGCCTAAAAATTGTCATTGTTCTAACCTTATTTTTAGCATGTTTACCTGTTTTTTCTAAGAAAATATAACCGCTTTTTTTGTCTATAAACTTATCTACAAAACTTGTTCCATCTTTCAATACCACGTAAACTTTTTTGTTTTTATAAGTGGATGAATGTAATGTCATTATTCAGTATAATTTATTTTATAATAATATAAATTATCTGTTGTCTGCGAGATGGTTATTTGTGGAACAGTTGATCCAAAAAATAATGCTCCTGATTGTTCGAGAGTTCCACTTCCTGAAGATTCATTTAACCATGATTGGTCATAAACGCCGTTATAACCAAATTTGATCCCATAATTAGCTACACTGTCTGTCGANATAACTTTAGCTAGATTAAAATAAACAATTGATTCGTACATATTTTTAAANTTATTTGTTACCTGTTCATCTTCTAAAACAGNGGTNTGTGCTTGAGTAAGTACATCCATGCTTCGTTCTAATACCGAACTTAAGTTGTTGTTGGCTGANGTAATAAGAGCATTTTGCTCAACTTCATACATAAATTGATAATGATACTTCCCTGTAAGCCCATGCTGGATTCTTAAATATTCAAAAAACTGAGGTGCATTTTTATAAGCTGTTTCTACATTTGTACCAAATATACCGTAGCCTTCACTAAGTGAATAATTTGTATCCATTGAGCATGTCGTAGCAACTGTACAATCAATTTCAGAAGCAATCACACCTAAAGCCTCTGCAATTCCTTCTGTAATCCAAAGTTTGTAGCTATGCTCTTTATATAATTTATCATATAAATAATTTTGTAAAATATGGGTAAACTCATGAGCCATTGTAATATCATTATCAGAATCATTATTTGAAATAACATTTCCCAAATCCATTGTTAAAAAATAACAATATTGACTTTGATATGTTACATAACCTAAGTAGCCGGTATTTGAAATAAAATAGACATTTATTTTTCCATATGTTGAGACATCGTATANTTCATCCCACCATAGATTAAAATTAACTAAAGCTGTTGATTCAAATCGATCTATTACTCCTTTAACTTTAGNTTTAACATCATCTGATTGATCTTGTGATATAAACACATTGAAATTAGTTGTTTCATAAAAAAGTTGAGTGTTGCTTTGCTCGCTTGGCACAGCACAGTTATTCGTATTTTTATAATTAAATCGTTGTTTTGATAATGAATGACGATGCTTAATTTTTGAAGGAGTNCCACAACTTAAAGCGTGTTTTTTTGTTTTAAAACCAATGATTTCTCTGCCAGTTGTCCCAACACTATATGATAAGTTTTGAGTATCAAAATTAATGGCAACTAATGCCGANCCATTATATTCAGGGACTGAAATTGAATACGTTTTCGTATCTGAAAGATATAACCCTTCACAATGACTTGCTACTACAACATTACCTTCACTACAATACTCACACAGGGAACTATCAGGGGTNCTGCATGATCCATTNTCATCNGTTGCAGTTTCATCATAATTACAGGCTGTTGAGTTTGTACAGCCCGAAACTTCATCGTTATCACATANCCCATCTTGATCGGTATCATTTGTCACTAGACTTGTGCCTGAACANANCTGACAAGATGTTTCATTTGGAACTACACAAGAATCGTCACTTATTGTAGCAAGTTGATTGTAATTGCATGCAGAGCTGTTTGTACACCCGATAATATCTTCTTGGCTTTTACTACATCCTATGAATACTGAAAGNACTATACTCAAAAAAAGATGAANCATTAATAATCGTTTTATCATCATANTAATTATAATTTATAATTTTNGCTTATAATAANCTCTTTTTTATTAATTTTAAATAATTTCATGCTTGTATCTTGTTTCATTTTTTTTTAACATTGTGTGTTTATGACTAATTTAATTATAAGCTGTACTCCTATCAATCTAACAGAGCCGATAAAAAACTCTATTCTTTTAACGAAAGGGAGTATATTTTTAGATAGTTCTTATTTAAANCATAGTGATTCTCATTATTCAATTATTGCNTTTGATCCTTATTCTACTATTTCAATTCATAACGGCATTATCGAAGAATCTTTTAGAAATGGAGCCTCTAACATTCTTCATAAAGATCCCATAGATTATTTAGATAAACTTTTAAAAAAATATAAACACAACAAATCGATTCCTGAAAGCCCAGTTATAGGCGGCTTATTTGGTTCGTTTAGCTATGAATTTGGACAATATATTCAAGATTATAGGACTTTATTAAAGTCTGGAAATTTCCCTGATTTTATTGGTGGGTTATACGATAANTTAATTGTAATNGATCATAAAAAAGANNAAACATTTTATATACATTCTACTTTATTTGAAGATCANATTATTAATTTTGAATTACCGNATGTNAAAGAAATTCATTCTTTTGTTTCCGAAGGTGTAGAAGACCTTGTCTCAAAAAAAGAATATCAATCCATTGTCTCTGACATTAAAGACTTTATTTTTAAAGGAGATATNTATCAAGCNAANTTTTCAATNCCATTCAANGCAACTTANTCNGGGGACTTGTTAGCTTTTTATCTTAATCTAAGNCNCTTTTCCAAAGCGCCTTATAGTGCTTACCTTAATTTTGATTCCTATCATATTTTATCAAGTTCACCTGAACTATTTTTTAANATTAAAGGAGCTGACATATTAACTCGACCCATNAAAGGAACTGAACCNAGAGGACTGACNCCTTTAGATGATTCAAAGCAAAAATTAAACCTTTTNCATTCAGAAAAAGATATTGCTGAATTAACAATGATTACAGATTTAGAGCGAAATGATTTAAGAAAAGTTTGCAAGCCAAATACAGTAACTGTGGATACCTTACGAGAAATAGAAACATTTCCTCAAGTTTTTCATGGTGTTTCAACTATTTCAGGTCAATTAACTGATAACTGGACAATATCTACTCTTTTAAATGCTCTTTTTCCTGGTGGCTCAATAACGGGGGCCCCAAAAATAAGAGCAATGGAAATTATTAANCACTTTGAACACCATAAAAGAGGNCCTTANACAGGAAGTATTGGTTTTTTTGATTTTAATGGATCGTCTCAATTCAATATAGCAATCCGAACAGCCTATTCAATTAAAAATAATATTTATTTTCATGCTGGGGGTGGGATTGTAGCTGATTCTGAGCCTGAAAAAGAATGGGAGGAAATAAAAGCTAAATCAAAAGGTATTCAAGATACTTTTTCGCGACTNAAGCCAATCATTTCAAGCTAAATTTAACGCTTTTAAGATCTTTTTAACTAAAATANCTNCNATGAAAAATATTTAAGTAAACCTTGAATTATGTAAAACTATATATTATTTTTGNTTAAGAAATCAAAAAGAGGGTTTACATGGAAACAGTTTTTAATCACGTTGTTACAAATTTAGAACTTAAAGAAAAACATCAATTAGATTTTCCATTTTTAGATTATGGTTATTTATANGGATANGGATTATTTGAAAGTATCAAAATAATTAACGGTAGACCNATTTTACTTGAAGAACATATCCAGCGAATGAAAAAAGGTGCCATTATNTTAGATATNCCTTTTCTTTGGGGNATTGATAATGTNAAANATAAAGCNATTGAANTAATNCAAAAAAATGAAATTTCAAAAGGTATNCTTAATTTTTATTTAACGCCAGGTAATCGTTCTTATGATCCTGCTGTTACNCATATTAAAGANCCTTTCTTTTTAATGGTNAACAGAGAATGGCCAAANTANCCTGATGANTTTTCTGCNACTTTAGAATTNAGACAAGANTCATTTCAAAAAACACAACTAGATNGACTTAAAACATTATCATGGATGAAAAATGTTTTAGAAAATAGACTTAATAAAGATACNGATGATGTCTTGCTTTANAATGAGAGNCATGAAATTCTTGAAACAACTCGAGCAAATGTTTATTTTATCAAAGATAATGTTATTCATACCCCAAAATCACCTGTTATTTTACCGGGAATNGTGCGCCAATTTGTGATAAATAACCAAGAAAAATTAGGTTATAAGGTTATCGAAAGAAGTATAACGTCAGACGAATTAGCAGATTTTGATGAAATATTTTTAAGTAATGCGCTTAGAGGTATTTTCTTTGTAAATAAAATTCTACGCTTTGAAGGCTTAGAATCTAAGGATGTTGCAACTCAAATTAAAAAAAGATTTAATGAAATTTTAGANATTTAGTTTTATACTTAAAGTATATAGAAAAAAATTGACTTTTTCTTATAATTAGCTTATCATCTTGCTGTCCCAATTTTGTTGAGGTGTAAATGAGTATAAANAATATACCTGGTAGAGTACCAGACTCTTCACAAATTCAAAACCAAAAAGGCCAAGCTGCTGCTGAGGGTATTGCAGCCGCAAACGAAACTGAGGTCATTTCCAAAGATCAAAAAGATGTCAAGAAAGCTGAAATACGNCGNACAATTAACAATGAAGATATTATGTCTCATTTATTGGCTTTAAAAAAACCTGTAACGGCAGAAAACAAACGTATATTAATGACNATGCTCCAATANGGAATTGAAGCTTCTGAAGATTCATTTGAATCTATTCAAAATCTTATTAAAAANAGAGAGCANAATAATTTAATAGAATCTAGTATCATTGCTCATTCAAAAGGTCTNTCTGGNAATACGAAATCNATNAANTTNATNGCNCAATACTTATCTCATAATGTAGAACTNACAGATTCTTTTCTAAAAGCTCAGAAAAGCTTACGNTCTTTTTATGTCATGATTGATAAATTTAAAACAAANGAGCCTTTAAAGTTATTTACTTCATTATCAGCTATTTTAGCTGATTTATTACAAGAATTTAAAAAATTTGAAAAAATGAGAAAAAACAGAAAAGTTCCAGATCTAATTAATAAATCTAGTGAATTCTTGCAAGAAATTAAATTTTTTCAAGAGTTTTTAACGGGGCTTGAATCTCGAATTGGAAAAATGAAAGATACGCCAGCATCCATTAATTTAGTATCTAAACATATCAAAAACAATAAAGAAACATTGGGTGAGTTTTTTGATAATCTTGTTCTTCAACTTGTACTTTCAACGCCACCAAAAAACAATCAACTCGCTGAGGAATATTTTAATTACTGGCTTTTACCAAATCCTTTTGTTCAAGGAAANAAAGATATTGAACTGCTCATCAGNAAAGATACCAAAAATAAAAAGAAAATTGATCCTGAAAAAAATACTATCATCATTAAATGTGATACCTCTGATTTAGGAAATTTAACAGTAGTTATTGAGGTGAATGAGAAAAAACTATTTTACAAGTTTTATTCAANTCAAAGTGATACAAAAAGTTTTATCGTTGATAATACGGCTGATTTTAAAAAGTCCGTTGANCANCTNAATTATGAAGTTGTTGGAATTCAAACATTATCAAAGTTTAAACCCTTACAAAATTTGTTACTCCCCGTTTTTAATTTAGANCAAATTACANGAATAAGTACTGAGGCATAATAATGGCAACACCAAANAAACAAGATTCTCCAATTAANAAATCTNCCGGAAAAAAAATNAAACTNAAAAAGTTTGTTAATGAATTGGANTTNAAAGATAAATCTAAACTNAAAGCAGCTGTTTTAAAATATGATGTNGATCAAGATAAGGCTCCAAAAATAGTGGGTATTGGNAAAGGTCAAGTNGCAGAAAAAATATTAAAAGTTGCAGAAGAACATCGAATTCCTTTTTATGAAGANCCNTCTTTGATTGACTTATTATCTAAACTTGAAATACAATCTGAGGTGCCACCNCAATTGTATAATTTAGTCGCNGAAGTTTTATCATTTGTNTATAANCTTGATCGACTTGCTAAGAAAAAGGCACTNGTTACTAATAAATTTAANTCAAAAAGAAATCAGACATAAATATATATGTTTATAGATTNTTAANTTGTGGTAATGAGAGANAAAAAAGAGGAGNAANNGTGNNTCAANTAAATCAAAAAAATAGATCATGTTTTTTCGATGTTTACTTCCTTANATTTTTTGGAAGTTTTTTTATGTTTNTAATTATGTTTGGTTCNGTAACATTTAGTTACGAACATTATGATGAAGTACTCGAAAGAGGGGTTTTAAGTAGTATGGAAGGCATGAGAACNTTTCAAGTTCATTANACAAACTGGATGCATTACACCATTAATGTTTCNACNCCAGGCTTTATTGAGCAAGGTGTTTATAATACTCGTCAACATATGGGNCAAGANNANTANGGTGANGAAGAATACGAAATTAATATNAAACCTTTTTATAGATGGAGAGCCGGTCCANTNATCGAAACTAATAATAAATTAGANTTTTANATAGATGCNAATAGNNGAGGCTTTTTTGTTGTNCAACTTCCNTCAGGTAATTTAGCCTATACAAGAGATGGTCGTTTCCGTATNGATTCACAAGGTCGNCTTGTTACTTTGCAAAATTACTANCCAGTNTTAGGTGAATCAGGTGAAATNNTTTTTCCNGAGTTAACAGATGATATTGTNGTTTCAAGGTCTGGACTTATTTTNGCAAATGGGCAACCATTAACAAGAATTAAAGTTTCAGTNTTTAAAAGTTTTACAGAAATGCANNCTNTAGATGATTTAAATGGNTCATTTTTTGTAATGACAAAACCAATAGAAATTATTGAAGGTGCTGAAAACTATGTCATTATTCAAGGTGCGTTAGANCAAAATAATGTATTGAAAGCGATAACTGGTGATATTTTAACTGCTAAGCAGGGTTATGATACAACCTTAAANGTCGCACAGTTAATAAATAGAGCATTATCTACAGCAGCNGGATTAGCTGCACCATAAAAAAAAAGGAGAATAAAAAATGATATCACAATTATTTATGGCGAAATCAGCATACTTTTCATTTGAAAGGAAGATGCAGGTTATNGCCAATAACATAGCAAATGCACANACGGTAGGTTATAAGAAAAAAAGAGTGGAGATGGAAAGTATTTTTCCTTTAGTTCTTGAAAGAGCTTATACTGAATTTGATGAAGTATCTGGTGGNGCTGGTAGAAAAAGAAAAAAATATATGGAATATGGACANGGTGTTCGTATTGTTGATGTAACAAAAGATTTTTCAACAGGAACAATTGAAATTACAAATCAGCAACTTGATGTTGCTATNCAGGGATCTGGNTTTTTACANTTTTCNTTACCAGATGGAACTTCTGCCTATTCTAGGGCTGGAAACCTACATATGGATTCAGAAGGTAATATTTTAAATTCTAATGGACATCCTATTGAACCNGCTATTGCTGTGCCANGGAATACTACAGAATTAATTATCAATGAAGAAGGGGAAGTTTTCGCTCAAGCTTCNAGTAGTTCAGAACCTACTGAAATCGGTCAACTTTATGTTGTTAATTTCTCAAACCCAGGTGGCTTAAAAGATATTGGNCAAAACTTATTTAGAGAAACAGCGGCCTCAGGATCAGCTGAACTTACTATTCCAGGTCAAAATGGAGCTGGTTCGATTCAACAAAGAGCTTTAGAGTTTTCAAATGTAAATATTATTGAAGAAATGATGCAGATGTTGCTTTGTCAACGCTCTTTTGAACTTGTTAACTCGACTATTAAATCTGCTGATTCAATGCTNAAGCAAGCTAGTGACATTGGNAAATAAATGATAAAGAAAATAAGTATACCAGCTATTGTTATACTTTGTTTCTCAATCGTCTCTTTTGTTAACGGTTCTGATCAGATAAAGTATTTTACTAGTGATTTAATTATNAATAATGTAAAGGAACAAATCATTAATCAATATGATTTTGTTTCACCCGAAAATATTTCAGTTNACATCAAAAACCAAGAGATTTTTAAGAACCGTCCAGTCAATGCGACTTATTTTTCAATNGAATATCCTTATGATGGTACTTTATTNGGAAAACGNTTATTTTCAGTTGTTTTCTATAATTCAAAATATGATGTTTTAGAAATTCAAAAAATTGCAATCGCTNCATCTGCTGAAGCGTTGGTTTATACGGTAACTAGAAAAGTAAAATCAAATACAGTTTTGACTAAATCNGACATCAAACAAAAACTTGCNCCNGTTAATTTAATATCAGANTCATTTACTATTTCTTTGGAAGATATTTTATCGCAACANATTTCAAGAACTATTTCTNCAGGCACAGCTATTTCGAGTAAATGGTTAGAACCTATCCCAACCATTAGAGAAGGTGAATATGTCACTGCGATTATTGCAAAAAAAGGATTTCAAATCGAAGTTCCAGCTCAAGCTCTTGAAAAAGGAATGACGGGTGAACTTATTCGAATTAAAACACATTTATCAGATAAGATTATAAGAGGAGAAATATCACATGAAAAAAGTGTTATTATTAACCCTATTTAGTCTTTTTATNTTTAACGACTTTTGTTATGCAGATTCGTTATTTAAGCCTGGAGGNACNCCCTTTTATGGTGTTCAACGACGAAAAATAGTTGAAGGTGATATTATTACTATTTATATCTCTGAATCAACATCTGCCGCCCAACAAGCTTCTACAAGAACTGAGAAAGAGTCCTCATTATCAGGTTCATTACAAATGGGTTGGGANCAAATTTCAAACTTACTAGGAAATGAAACNTTAAACCAAGAAAGATTGTATAACTTTGGTGGTGAAGATCAGTATGAAGGATCAGGTCAAACTTCTNGACGAAGTAATGTAAGAGCTGTTGTNTCATCTGTTGTGACAGAAATTTCGGAAAATGGCAATTTATTTATTGAAGGGATTCATCACGTAAAAGTTAATAATGANGTAGAAACTATTCGTGTTGCTGGATTAGTTAGACCNCAAGATATATCCCCTGCTAACTCAATATTTTCTTATCAAATAGCTAAAGCTGAAATATCAGTCAATGGCGTTGGNGTAGTTGCGGCTAAACANACTCCTGGTTTATTAACAAAAATGTTTAATTGGTTGTTCTAATGATAAAGAAAATACTTTTAATACATTTAATTTTGATACTTTCTTTAACAACTACTGTTTTTGCACAGGCAAATTCAGTTCGCTTGAAGGATATGGCTAATATTATTGAAGCTAGAGACAATCAGTTAATGGGGTATGGTTTAGTTGTTGGACTAAGAGGATCTGGCGACTCTAGATCATCAGGACTAACTGAAACATCAATGAAAAATTTACTTTCTAAAATGGGTGTATCGACTGGNCCGGGAGCAATTAANTCAAGAAATATTGCATCNGTAATGGTTACGAGTGAGCTGCCTGCTTTTATTAAAAAAGGACAAAGAATAAGTGTTACAGTTTCCGCTCTTGGAGATTCATCATCTCTAGCAGGNGGNACTTTATTAATGACACCATTGTATGGTCCTGATATGAGAACTTATGCAGTTGCGCAAGGATTAGTTGTTGTAAATGGCCAATCTGAGCGTTCAACAACAAGCCAATATTATAAGAANCAAACAACAGTTGGAAAAATTATTGATGGGGCCATAGTGGAGGCTGAAGTTCCGGTAACTTTTACAGATCAACATAACATTACTATTGTTTTAAATGAACCAAGTTTTGAAAATGTATCTAAAGCNACACAAGCAATAAAAAATGCTGGCTATCCAGGTGTNAAATCAATTGATGGNAANACTATAAAAGTTCCTTTAAAAGACTTGAAAGCGGCCGATCTAATTACTTCAATAGCTCAATTACAAAATATTGAAATTACTCCAGATACCTCNGCAAATATTGTTATTGATTCNAAAACAGGTACGATAATTATTGGAGAACAAGTNAGACTATTCCCAGTTGCTGTNACTCATGGNGGNATTTCAATTACAATTAGTGAAGATGGCGGTGGTGGAGTTCTTGGTGGAGGACCTCAAGTTCCAGCTATCCAAATTGAAGAAGAAACTAACCCAATTGTTGTATTAAACCCAACTGACACCATTAGTAGTTTAGTTAATTCATTAAACCAGTTAGGTGCATCTCCCAAAGATTTAATTTCAATTATCCAAGCATTAAAAGAATCGGGAGCTTTAATTGCCAATCTAGAAATATTATGATTCGTCAAATTTTAGTGGTTTTATTTTTTCTTTCATTTACTTTTTTTTCTTACCCACAAGCTGGGTTAGATTACTCAAATTTGTTACCTTTATTAGATTCACGAGGCCAATCAGGGCAAACTGATGTTGAAAAAGTACAAGCTATGTTTTTACAGACGATGTTTGTTGATCATATTATGACAATGGATTATGACGTTTTTGATGATGAGGATGATGAATCATTTCATTCTGATGAAACAAGGAACTTTTATAATTCTATTTTATCTTATGAAATATCAAAATCATTAGCAAAACAAGATATTCTTGGATTTAAGAAAATGAATCTTGATTACTAAGGAACTTAAATGGCAACAAATGAGCTTAATCTTAATCACTTACAAAATAGTAATTTGTCAAATTCTTCTTTGGAAGAAAATGATTTATTAATTGAAAANCATATTTCTTATGTTGAAGCTATAGCTTCNAAAATTATTAAGAGTCAAAAAATACCNCCATGTATTGATTTTGGCGATTTAGTTAGCTGGGGNATTGAAGGGCTTATCAAAGCAAAATCAAANTTTAATCCAGATTCAAATACAAAATTTGAAACNTACGCCTTTTATAGAATTAGAGGNGAAATTTTAGACTCTATTCGTAAAGAATGGAAATATAGAGTNCCAAAAGAATATTTAAATTCGAAGAAAAAATTTAAAGAGCAACTTTCTGATTTTATTGTTGATCAAATTAAAGAAGCGGAAACNTCACAAGAGTCAGAAGAAAAAATTTCAGATAATTTGATTGAGAATGCAGCTGTNGCAACTTTTCTATCAAATGATGTGTCACTNGCANTATCAAAAGGAAAAGGTATGCAAGATCCTGAAATAGAACAAATTGATGAAGCCTTTCATGAAATATGGGATGAAATTGANACTCTAAATGAAGAAGANAAACAAGTTATTGATTTATTTTATATAAAAGGANTGAAGCAATTTGANATTGCTGAGCANATGAAATGCTCAACAGCTAAAGTTTCNCGAATTCACTATAAAATAATTCAGGATTTAAAGGTACAATTAAAAAATAGGAGTGAATCACATGAATTTTAAATCTNTTTTATTNTTAATCGTTTTATTTTTTTGTACATCATCGCACNTTTATTCACAGGGAAATGACATTATGGGAATTATGGGAGATACAGTTGTAAATGATTTAGAAAATGAAATAAGAAGNGTTGTTAGAAAGCATGCNCTTTACAGTTACAATATTGCTAACGNTACAACACCTGGATTTTCNCCATTACTTTATCCAGANGACCAAATTGAATTAGAACAAATTGTTCCAGAAAATGATGAGATGTTTCAAAGGGTGTTATTAGAACATATGACAACAAATATGGCTAGAAACCGTAACAAACATAATGCTTATCTGTTAATATATAAAAAGAGGTTTGAAGTTTATCGTCAGGTGGCATCATTAGGAAAGAAATGAANTANTTAATTAANNTTTTATTATTATTATTTTTATCAAGTTCACTATCAGCTCAGGTGAGTACACTTGATGATGCTATGGCNATTAATTTATCTGGNATTTTNACTCAACGTTTAAAAATGACTATTGTTGCCGAAAATATAGCTAACTTAATGACATTAAAAGATGATGAAACAGGNCTACCTTATCAGAAAAAATATGTCAGCGTTGAAACTGGCGANCTTGGTGTTCGGGTAACAGGAATAGAACGAAGTACTGAGCCTTTTGCTAGATATTTTGANCCTGCAGCTCCACAGTCAGATGAAAATGGTTATTTTTACATTCCTAATGTAAACATGCCAAATGAAATGGTTACTATTAAACATACAGAAGCAATGTATGAAGCTAATATTAATGCGTTTAAATTAAGTAAAACCATGTATCAATCATCCATTGAGTTACTAAAATAATGAATACGAATAGAATTAATAANGTAAATTCAAATTTATCNCCATCATCCCCTATTAATTCATTATTAGGGTCTGCTCANCAAGCTCCAGCTATTGACTTTGATAATGTTTTAGCTGAAGTTGTNCANCAGAATAAAGGCTCTGCTAATTTAGATGCTTTAAAAGCNTTAGATCATAATTTTAATGCNACAACAAAAGTTAATTTTAATCCTAATGATGTAGATGTTGAAAAACTACTTGCTCAGGGAGTTCCTGGCCAAGGGNCTTCTCCGGTTTTTGAAGAAGTTGAACGAAGAAGACGAGAACGAGAACTTGCAAGACAAATAGCTGANCAAGAATATGAATTATCGACTCAACGATATGTTGTCACTCCNTTCCAAATGTTTATTGATAAATCTATCGAAGTTTTAAATAANATCAGTACCTTAGATTATAGAGTTAATGATTTAACAGAACAATTTATGCGTGGTGAGGTTTCTATTGATGAAGTCAGTTTCGAAATTAATAAATTAAATTTAGCCATTACTTTTGCTACAACTGTTATTTCTTCTGCTAGCCAAACGTTCAAAGAATTAACNCAATTACAAATTTAATCATATCTCTTAAAAAAGAAAGTTTTCTATAGTATTATTGTTTTAGTATANNAAAATATTTTAGGTTAATTTATGGCAGAAGAGCTACCAGAGTTAGATGAAGCGCAAAATGANAATATTCTTGATAACGCTCCTCAGGCGCCAGGTTCTCTGCTATCAAGTAATCGACTCTTAATTATTATTGGTATCGTTGGTGTCGTTGCTATAATTGCAGCTGGCATCTTTTTTTCAAGAAATAGTTCACAAAGAGATGGAATAAATAACCCATCTGTTATGCAAGGTAGTACAAGAAGACAGCCAGCTGAAAAAAAGAAAAAACGAATCAAATATGAACGTCTTTATAGCCAGTTAGAAAGTGGAGACGCTTCAAAAATTTTAAAAGAATTATCCATTGCTAATATCAACTTTACTACAGAACAAACTGGACGAAATTTTTCTGTTTTAATTGATGAAGATCAACTGGAAGATGCCCGAAATTTACTTGCATTAAAAGGCTTACCTTCGGGAACAATGAAACAAGGCTACGAGTTGTTGGATGATGCTCAAACTTTAGGTGTAACTGAATTTGATAAACGAATTAGGTTTTTAAGAGCTTTATCTGGTGAACTTGAAAAGGCAATTAATCAAATTGATATTATCGAATCTTGTAAGGTTCAGATTGTTCAACCTGAACAAAGACTTTTTGCAGTAACTCAACCTCCTGTAACTTCTTCAATTTTAGTTAGAATTATAAAAGGTTCAGAAATTAATGATGATATTGTTTATAGTATTATCCAACTTGTTGCAAATTCAGTTGAAAATCTTCAGCCTGAAAATGTTTCCGTCGTTGATACAGATGGTAACTTACTTTCAGATGATATTTTTACACGTATAGCAGCAAGAAGAGCTGGTACCTTTGTAGAAGAAGAGACTGTTGAAGAAGTAATAGATCCGTCAATAAGTCGTGAGGAGGCAATTGGCTATCCTATAATCCCAAATTATAGCCAAATTCAAGAATGGTTTGATATTAAGTATGAAAATGAACAAAAGCTTGCTGAAGAAGCTGAAAAGCAACTCATTGGGGTTCTTCCAATAGCGTCTTTTAAAGTAGCTGTTTCAACAGAAATTGGGCCGCTAGAAGATGGTCAGGTTGTTGATATTAAACGCCAAACAATTAGTGTTGTTGTTGATGGTTTAAACGAAGATATTGATTTAAATGCTCAAACAAAACAAAATATTTTTAGTACAGTAGCAAGTGCAATTGGTTACTTAAGTGGCCGTGATAGTATCCAACTTAGTGTTGCGGAATATGCTTTATTTTCTCCTGAAGAACGAGAAGCGTTAATACAAAAATATAGAAAAAGAGGCCCTTTATATTATTCTATGATGACCATTTTGGGAGGCCTACTTATTGTTTCTGGTTTCTTTCTGTTTAGGATAGGTTATACTCAATATCAAAAAATTCAAGAAGCAAGAAGACTTTCACAAGCTAGAGATATTGATGCTACAGCCGATGCAGGTACATTTCAGCTTTATGATAATGATAGACAGATTGAAGAATTTAAACTTTTATCACAGAGCTCTCCAGAAATAATTGCAAAAACAATGAATTCATTTATAGAAGAAGACTTAGAAGATGAAGATTTAGACGATGAGATTGATGATGATGCCGAAGAACCTGTTGAAATTGAAGAAGCTACTGATGAAGAATTAGTAGAAAATGGAGTTTAAATTATGTTAAGTGGTCAACAAAAAGCTCAAATATTATTAAGTTTATTAGATGATACATCTAATGATGTATTAACTCATTTACCAGATAGATCCGCAAAAATTATGACATCTATCTTGGATGATACTCCAGACCTTTCTGATGAAGAATTACATGATTTACTTAATGAGACATTTATCAAAATTGACGAAATAAAAAAAGAAGAGGCTCTAGCGCCTCCTCCTCCAATTGATGACGACTTATCTTCTTTGGAAGTGGAAGAAGAAGCTCCTGAAGAGATCGCTATTGAACCAGAAGAGCCTGAAACTAAACCTGAAGAACCAAAAGATACTTACAACGAAAACTATAGGCATCCTAAAAAGATTGCTTCAATTTTGGAAAACCAAAATTTACAATTAACTGCTTTTTTTCTTCGCAATTGCGAAGAAGACTTTAGGGAGAAAATAGAATCATTTATTTCAGATGAATTAAAAGAAAAAATTTCAGCTAGTAAGGTTGTTCTTATTCCTTCATCAAAACGAATTTTTGAATCGATGTTTGATGAAATTGTCCTTAAAAAAGAAGAAGATGAAGAAGAAGATGTTGATGAAGAAAATGAAAATTCTGATGACCTTGATAATGCTCCGGTTGATGATGAAATATTCTCACTTTAAATTTTCATGAATCATTTCTTCAAATGTATATTGCGTTAATTTTTTTGTCTCATTAACAAAATACCACACTGACACCCCCATCATAATAACTGAAGGAACGGCTATTACTGGGTAGCTTAAAGCTGTCATTAACCCTAGCTCATTATTAAATTCCATTGACCCAGAGGGACTTTTTACAATTATAATAGCTAGTAAAAAATTTAAAATAGTCGATACGAGAAACGAAAGGCTTAACAATACTGTTGCTGTATTTAGGCATTTTTTTAATTTAGGCAGCTCACCTTTTTCAAATACTTTTTTTTCAATTTTTTCATAATCAAACATNGNTTTTGTAATGATTAACATTCCTGGAGATTTAGTTTTAATTGAACAAAGTACTACAATTCCAATTATAAAAGGGATAATAGATTCTTTAATAGCTATAAATTTGGGAGGTAGTTTTAATAATGCAATGGANCCTGTTAATAAAATACTAAAAAAACCNAGNATTGGGATGAANGACCATTTTTTTGCCGTTANTAACTCNATAATNGTATAAACTAAAGGAAACATTAAGGCTATTACCAATGCATAAATTGGATTAACGGCATCAAATTTACTTGAANTCATTAAAATAANAGATGGTATAATNATGCTNACAAATAAACTTACTANAGAATTTTGCNTACTTTTTTCCANGTTCATGGATNTATAGCATACCTAAAGTCAGTATTTTTAGCAAATTCNANAACACAANCATTCCCAATCTAAAATTATATGTTATGATACTGTTTATCATGGTTATACCTAGTGGNATTATAGATTTTTTACCAGAAGATGCAAAAATACATAAGAATCAATTTGATATTCTTAACACGTTTTTTTCATCTTACCAATTTGAACCNATTAAGACACCCACGATAGAGTATTTTGAAAGCCTATCTCTTGGATTAGGAGACACTTTAAAAAAAGCCAGTGTTAAATTTTTTGACCCTGNCGGTGAACTTTTAATGTTAAGACCTGATCATACTGCACCTATAGCACGTTTAGTNGCTAGTCAAATGACNACNGCTTCCCTACCCTTNAAATTNTATTATATGGATCCTGTNTTTAGAAAAACAAAAGAAAGTCACAANAATATCGAAACNATTCAGGCAGGTTGTGAAATTATTGGTGATAATAGCCCTGANAGTGANTCAGAAATNATNGAACTNTGTTATNAATCGCTTNAAGCNTTNGGTTATAANGATATAGGNATTGATGTNGGNCANGTTAGTTTTNTTGATAATCTTTCACCTGAAAAAAAAGAAGCTTTATTAACTAATGATTATTTAACTTATGGAGAAATTCCAAAAAGAGGTAATGGAGATTTAGCAAAAAATATTCCTCATTTAAATCATGTTTATTCTTTGCTTGCTAAAAAAAACTTAGACAAGCATGTTCTTATAAANCANGGTCTTGTTAAAGATATAAGATANTATACTGGTATAATTTTTGAAGCTTANATNAAATCAAGTCGCCATGTTGTTGCTTCAGGTGGTCGATATGATCAACTTTTAAATAAGTTTGGGTTTAATCAGCCTGCTGTAGGCTTTGCATTAAACCTTTCTGCTTTAAGGGAGATTAACAAATGACAGAACCACTTACTATCGCTGTTCCAAAAGGCTATTTATTTGAAGAAACTATAAAACTATTTAAACAAATTGATATTCATTTTGAAAACTTAGATGAATCAAGAAAGCTNTTTACTTANGATACTACAGGGCAATATAAACTTTTAAAAATTAGACCCTGGGATGTNCCTGTTTATGTTGANCAAGGTGCAGCTGATTTAGGGATTGTGGGTAAAGATGTTTTATATGAACAAGACCCTAATGTTGTAACNTTAAAAGACTGCCACTTTGGAGGATGCAAACTAGTGCTTGCAGGCCCTAAAAAAATGGATATTAANGATATTAANCATGGTGCAAAAATTGTGACTAAATATCCTTACTCAACTAAAAAATATTTTGCTTCATTAGGTAAAAAAGTATCTATTATTAAACTTTATGGAGCCATTGAATTAGCTCCNTTAACNGGTCTTGGNGATTATATTTGTGATTTGACTGCAACAGGGGCAACATTAAAGGAACATGATTTACATATTATTGATACTGTCGTTGAATCAACAGCCCATCTCATTGCAAACCCTGTAGGACTTAAGATTTATTACGATCTTATCGTTCAATTGACAAAATCAATAGGTGACTAATGGGGTTTCCAATTTTTAATTTAGCTGAATATAAATCCATTTTAAAAATATTAAGTACNCCAAAAGAAGCTCATGAAAATATTTGGGACTTAGACTTATCTCGCTTAAAAGAAAAAGGGTTTAATACTTTTGTTCTTGATGTTGATAATACTATTTTATCNAACTATCAAAAAAATTTATCGCTTCAGCATTTAAATTGGATTCAAAAGTGCAAGGANAATGGATTTTCGGTTTATATATTAAGNAATAATAGAAGTAGAAAAAGAATTCATANAGTCTGTGATCAAGTAAATTCACATGGATATTTTATGGCGTTTAAACCTTTTCCTTTCACACTAAAACGCNTGAGTCGTGAATATAATTTTTCNCTTAAAAAAACTGTNGTTGTCGGAGATCAGCTATTAAAAGATGTTTTTTTAGCTAACTGGGTTAGATCCTATAGTGTTTTAGTNAAGCCTATTGATAAATCGTCTAACTATATTGATGTCGTACAAAGACGATTTGAAAATTTTCTACTTAAATCATTTTCTATTTCTATTCCGTTTAAACTATAAATGATTTAAAAATATTCGAAAAAATCTTACTTTTTTGTTAAACTTATACAAAAAGAGGNGGGATTATGAAAAAATTAACTTTTGTTTTAATGGTACTTTTTTTAGCAGCTCAGATCAGTGCTCATTGCGGTGGATGTGGNCCAAAAGATTCTGTGTCTAAAAAAATGTCTTCTGANGAGCTGACTAAAATGGAATGTAGCTCTTGTCAGTCTAAAGATTCTGCAAAATTAANATTAACAAAGCGTGAAGCAGCTGNGTGTGATGAAATNTTGTCTGACTATAAGNCTGAGCTTTCTAANTTAAAATCTAAATATAGAGCAAANTTTGATAAGGTTTTATCAGAAGAAGAATTAGCTACTTATTTAGAACAACACGAATTAACACAAATTTAAAATATTTATTGACAAATAAAGACTACTTTTATAATCTAACCTTACTTTTGAATTGNAAATTTTTTAAAGGGAGGTTAGATAAAGGTAGCAATTCAAAAAAGACATCCGTTTTTTAGATCCACGACAANTTTTTATTTTTAGACANCCGCANGTNTTATTTTTTAGATATAACGTTTCCATGAAAGACTTTCCGATTTAANTTAAAAGAATTNACGACTGTATNTATGTTGATTTTAATCATTTTANTGCNTAAATTTTTATAATTTTATTTTGTATCAACATAAACTTTTTAAACTTTTTAATAATGAGGAGAAATTTTNATGAAAATCAAAAAAAATATAGTAGCTTTATTCTTATTCTTGATACTTTCTTTTAATTTTGTTGGCAGTGCTTTTGCATACAATACAAGTANTAGTCTTCAAAATANTGAAAATATTGAAATGGCATTTGGACATGCTAGTGACGTATCAATATTATCNGAAAATGAATTAGAAGCGACAGAAGGTGAATGGTGGGGTGTTGTAAGATGGGTNATTACTAGAGTTGTNTTACCTATGATTGTTGAGCAATGTAACAATGACCGAAATGACGATGATGATGAGTAGGTCTATTTAAGCTTTTCTAAGCTGATATTTTGGAGGGGGGGCCAAAATATTAATCAATATTTATTTAAAGGATAGGTTATGGATATTTTAAATATAAAAAAAACTGAAAGAAATATTATTTTCAACAAACTTTCGGAAGATAAAAAATTTAGATCGTTTTTTATCTTGTCACTATTGTCTGCTTTAACAATTTTTGATCATTCTTTATTAAGCACTTTGAATTTTTCAATTCTTTATGATCTTAGTTATTTTTTAATTGTAGTTCTAGGTGTTTATATGTGTTTTAAGACGAATAAAAATGGAGATCATAAGCATTTTATAGAACGATTTCTAATTTTAAGTTTACCTATTTTGATGATACATTTAATTATTTTTTTAACCATATTACTTGTTATTATATTTTTTATAATACTATTAAATTTAAACTATCCTAATTCAAACCTTATTATTTTATTTCAACATGTTATTACGATATCGATTTTTATTAGAATTAATCGTTCATTAAAAAATATTTCATTGTCATGAAAGTACTACTATTGATACTTATGCTATCTTGTTATGTTTTAGGGCAAAGTCATTCTCACTTAGATATCGTAAACCCTAAAAAAGGTCATTTCAGATGGAGTAGTGCCCTTTCTATTATTCAATCTGATCTTGATGAAATTGACCTTACGCAACTCTTATCCAGACATGGACTAAGTTTTGGGATAAAGTCTAATTTAACTGTAAAGCTAAATACACTTTTTTCTTCTTCGTGGACAAACTACCCTATTTCTTCCGGTTATAAAACAGAGTACCATTCAAGGTTTCATCTTTTAACACTGGGGCTTTCCAAAAACATTTCAACAGCAGAAAAAGATTATGGTGTCTTATTTTCTATCAAAACACCTCTCTTAAACCGTCAATTTTTTTATCTTGATGACTCTCTAACACTTGAGGAAGAATATTTTAATTATATCCAATACGGGGTTAGTTTTTACAAGCTTTCCCCCCCTCTTGTTCCAACTATACGATTTAGCCAAAAAATTTTTAATGATACCAATGATTATCAACCAGGTAATGAGCTTAATCTAAATTTTAATATTAATTTCTCAGTCACAGATGATTGGACCTTATTATGGGGTGCTGCTTTTACAAATAAACGAAAATCAGTTTTATTCAACCAAATTAATGAGCCAGAACAAAATAATATATTTTTTAATTATGGAATTTTATATGATATTTCACAAAAACTTACATTTAAATTAGGATGCTCATTTAGCTTTAGTCATGAGGATACGTCGATACTAAGTTTTAGAAGTACCTACAGATTATAATATGAAAGTACTTTTAATTATAATAAGCGTATTTTTATTTCAATCATCTTCTATTCATTCAGGAATCTATGAATTAAATAATGAACATTTAATCAATTCAACATTTAAATCTTGGTACGAACTTAAGTTTAACAATATTATTAAACAAAAACATGATAATAGCTGTGGGGCAGCTTCTCTAGCCACTTTACTAAAACTCTATAAATTAACTGTTACAGAAGATGAAATTCTTGATTTAATAAAAAATCAAGGTTCAACTTCTTTTTTAGATTTAAAACATATTGCTGAGGCTAAAGGATTTTTTGCAACTGGTGTAGCTGTTTCATTTGATACTTTACTGAAATTAAAAATTCCTGTCATTATCCATTTACGCACTAAATATACAGACCATTTTACTGTTTTGACTGGTATTCATAATAACTTTTTTGAGCTAGCTGACCCATCTTGGGGGAATGTGTTTATTACTCACCATAAATTTAAAAAAATGTATTCAGGAAAGTTACTTATTTTGAATTCTTTAAATGATATATCACCTAAAAAAATTAAGAATAGCACCTATAACTTAACATTCACATTAGCTGATTTTTAAAAAGAAGATTTAACAATATCATGAACTATTTTTTGTGCTATTGCTTGATTTTTAATATGTTTTCTTGGTCCTGATAGATTCTCATGTATTGCCTTCACAATAAGTGAGATATCTCGTTTGGGGCAAACAATAACTTTATCCCCCATCAATTTTTTCTGCTCTTGAAAACGCTTTAGTGTTGTTTGAGGACCAAACCCTTCGAAACAAATCACAGGTTTTCCCAAAAATACAGCTTGTTCATTTGCAGTTCCGGCAAGTCCAATAATGACTGTTGCTTGATTTATTACAGATAAAAAATCATTTGAAAAAAATATGCTTGTTTTATCTTTAGTTAAACATGGTATTTGACCCTTATTATCTATTTTCCAGCCTGACTCTTTAGCAATAATATTTAAATCCAATGATTCAGCCTTAGCAAAACAACAGTTTATTTTAGGATTATCAGCTATTAACTTTTTAGCAACTTTTAAGCAATATTGGCTATTTTTATACGCTTCGTCTCTAGATCCAGGTAAAAAACCGATCAGTATTTCATCTGCTTTTAATTGTATTGACTCTCTTTTTGTTCTTAAATTATCCATCATTGGGTTACCCAAATAAGATGCATTAAGTTTATCTTTTATAAAAGAGTCGGTTGTAAGTTGATCTCTAGGATAAGATTTTTTTGCTATCTTTTTTATCAACCATTTTTCAATAAAACTATGCTTCATAAATAAATCACTTTTAGCTGTAGGGAAAAAATATGTATTTTCTACTTTAGCATTAGCTGCCATCCATAAACAAAAAATATCACCAACAGCAATACATATTTCACATTTATTAGATATTGCTTTTATGTGTTTTCGTTGGTTAAACATATTGGCTAAAATTCCAGCTTTTAAATCCAATACTAAATCTTTAATTGTTCTTATAAAGCCCCCGCTTGGAAAACTAGGATTTATATGTGATGGTTGGTACCCAACTTTTTTATATGCCTTGCCTGGACCTACTAACGCAACTATAGCTAATTCATATTCTGGGCACTGCTCTTTCAACTCTTTTATCAAGTTTGAAGCGATAACATCTTCACCATGGCCATTTGAAATAATTAAAATCTTTTTTTTCATATTTAAACCAGCATATTTTCATGCATTTTTTTACTATTTTGCAACGTTATTATAATATAGATAATAAAGGTTGAAGAAAAGGTAAAAAAAATGAGTGAACTAAGTATTAATTTTTCTCAAGGTGATAGTTTAAAAACAAGCAGTTCAGTCCAAAAAAAAACTGAACAACTAAAAAACCTTTTAAATTCTTTCAAAGCTATCGGAGAAAACTCTAAATCGACTTTAAATGGAGACTTATTTAAAGATATTAATAAACTTACCCACTCTATTGATAAGCTCTTAAATACTTCTCAAAATCCAGCTCAAAACCATCAATCTTTTATTGAAATCTCTCAAACAACTTTAGAATTTTTTACTAAACATGAACATGAAATGCTGTTCGAACAATTTGAAGAATTGAATGATTTTGCAAAAAAACGGAAAAAGAAACCTTCAATGCAAGAATTTATTACCGCAAGTTTACAACATGTTGGTGTATGGACGTTAAATACTAACCAAATATCTACTCAGCGTGTTTCAGAATCAAATAATAGCCCTTCAACAAGTAATGAACAAAAAGGAAAACAACGCCATTTTTCAAGTGTACTTGAACAGTCTGGTAAAGATAATGATGTCAACGGAAAATTAAATTATATTCCAGCTGAATTAATCCCTAGGTTACCGCAAAATAACCTTGGAGAAATCTTAGCTTTTTCAATAGCACAAGATGTTTCATTTGAATCTTTTCATACAACCCACTCGGGCGGTCAAATGATTCAATCAACTGACATTTCATCACAAGCACCAACTATTATGGCTACATCAATGTCTGTAGATGAAATTTATGATGCGATTTCTGCTATTTTAAATAAAGTTATTCTTACAGAAGATGATATCTTTCGTTTGCTTCAATTACTGTCAGAAGGCGGTCTTCAACTCATGGGAATAATGCCTCAAACAGAAGTTCAAGACATTATTAATACAATTGATGACTCAATACAAGATATCGCACAAAAAAGTACTAGTTTAGAAAGTATTATGGCCTTATTAGCACATATTCAGCAGTTTTCTGGAACTGACATCGGACAAATAGCAAATATACCAAAACTAGAAGAGAGCTTTTCGCAAGGGCTATCAACACAACAATCTGGGATACAAAACTCTGTTTCATTAAATATTGAGCCTCTATATGATGATAATGACTTATCTGAAGAATCTAATCAAACTGATTCACTTAATAAAAATAATGAGCCGGATGCTATAGATGAACAAGTTGCAGGTGCTCAATCTATTTCTAAAAAAACCATTGATTCTATCTCTGTTGATTTACATTCAGATAAAGTTCAGTCTATAAAAGATTTAGGTTCAACATTATTAAAGTTATCTCATT
>NZFK01000036.1 GCA_002690645.1 Rickettsiales bacterium | reverse complement strand
TTCTTATACAATTAATCTTAGTAGCCCTTTTACAAAAGAGGATTGTTAATTTGAGTTTAACTTGGTTGTTTGGTTTATCTTTTTGTTTTTTGATAGGATCATTTTTTCTTCCCCAAAGCGTAGTTTATAGTAGTATTATTTTTGGGTTTGTATTGGTTAATTTTTTTATACAAGCACAACACTATTGGCATAATCGGGTCCCTATTCAGACACAAAGTTATTTTTTTTCACAGCGGTTGGTTGTTACTAATTGTCCAAAATTTATTATGTGTGTGATTCCAACTTTAACTTATTTCTTCTAATTTAGTTTTGGTAACTTGCGTAACAGTTTTCATCTTCAAAAACGATAACTTTAATTTTTTTATATTGGGTAGTATTTACTGAAGTATTGAAATCATCAAAAATTACTTTTGCAAAAAACTCGATACTTGGGTTTTGGTTTTTAAAGATTTTAAAATCATTTAGACATTGATCTTTGTAGGTCTTTTCAATTTTTGTTAAGAAGTTTTTGATATCATCAATATCAACTACATAATTATGTGTGTTTAGAATATCGTTTTCAATAATTAATTGTATTTTAAAATTATGAGAGTGTTTTATGTTTTCTGCTCCAAAATCGCCACCAATTAAGTAATGTTGAGCAACAAACGATGTGCTTACGGAAACGTCATACATGACTTGGAGTTCCTTCAATTATGATGTTGTCTGCTAAAGTATACATATTAAGGTCTTTTAATTGAATATGCTTAGTTAATTTAAAACTAGTATCCTTATCAAGCACATTGGTACCACTAATAAATAAAGGCGAAATGGTTATGATGCAATGATTAATTAAGCCTTCATTTAAAAATTGAGTTAGTATTCGTTTGCCTCCTTCAACAATTACGGCTTTAATATTTTCTTTTTTTAGAATTGATATAATTTCAGGTAGGCTAAGTATATTTTTTGTTGTTTTGTTTATTTTGAATATTTTACAGCCAAGATCTGTCAGTTCTTTTATTTTTTTATCATTGTTAGATGCGGTAAAAAACCATGGTTTCAAAGGGTGCTTAAATACGTCTTTTTTAACGTCGCACTTTAAATCTGTGTCAAGGATACAGGGTTGTGGTTGCTTTCCTTTGACATGCCTTAAAGTTAGCTTTGGGTTATCAGATAAAACTGTGTTTATTCCGACTAATATTGCGTCATGACTTGCACGTAATTTGTGAGTAAGGTTTAGTGAATCTTTGTTACTTAATTGAATGGGTTCTAAATTATCCATTGAAATAGTTCCATTTACAGATTGGGCGTATGAAGCGGTTATTTGAATTTCTTTTTCTGTGTTAGGTTGAGTAATATCAATAGAATGATTCAATTTTGTTTTTTTGATTGTTAAGTAAGATTCGTTGTATGGGTTCATTTTTGAGCTTAATGAGATGATGTTTGCAACAGTAATATTTTCTTTTTTAAGTTCATTTACTTTAAGAGGGTTATTTGTAATTAAGTCTATTGATTTAATATTAAAAAAGGTAATAATTTCAATAGCATCTTCATAGGAACGAGAATCAATTTCATGACCTAAGGCAAGATTTGATTCAATAGTGTCTAGATTTTCGTTTTCTTGTAGGTGATAAGCATTTAGTTTTTCAAATAAACCAATTCCACGGCCTTCTTGTTTTAAGTAAATTACAACTCCAGCTTTTTTTTCTGTAATTTTTTTTAAAGCTTTATCAAGCTGTTCACCACAGTCACATTTTAGAGATTGAAGAACATCACCAGTAAAGCACTCTGAATGTATTCGAACTAAAACATTTTCCTTGTTTTTGATGTCTCCATAAACCATTGCAATATTTTCTTTATTATTTTGGATAAAACAGTAAAAAGTAAATAAACCATACTTTGTTGGAACTGTTGCTTTAGAATATTTTATTTTTTCTTTTGTGTTTAAAGTCATTGAACTTAATATAATTTATTTTTTAAAGATAATGAATAGGAAAATTTTGAATGTGAATAGATTTAATGTGTTTTATATGGCTAAATTCTATTATAGTTTATTATATATTTTTTGGTTTTTATTTAGTTGGGTAGCTGATTGTCTTATTTTTTACAAACATGAAATATTCTTTTTTTTTTTTACGATAAGTTCTGGGGATAAAAAATAATAGGAGTATTTTATGAGTGGAATAGCTGCAACTGGATTAAGGAGAAGACATAGTCACTCTTTAGGTTCTGAACAAACGCAAACAAGTCCAGAAAGACCTGCTGAAAGACTTTTAGCGTCAATAGTTTCCCCTGATAGAGGTAGTCAATTTTTACCAGCTTCAATTACTGGCGCTTTGTTTTATATGCTTTTATCAATAGATTTAAGTCAACTGTTAAGAGGTTCTGAATCATTTAATCAAACATTGTTATTGCCAAATAATTCTAGTCATCCAATAGAAGGAGATACTTTTATAGGACCATCTTTATTTCAGTTATCTACATCAAATGTTAGTACAATTCTAGATTATAATCATACCACAGGGAACTCTACATCTTTTGCAGAACGAACTAATGAAACAACTTATTATGATTTTGGACCTCTTGTTGTTTTAATTGGAGCAGGATGCCTGATTTCAGCTTGTATAACTAATAATAAGTTTTTGCTAGGAAATTGTAGATCTTGTCTTGCAAGTATTATAACTAATCCAAGAAATGGGCAGAATACTTGGAGTTCTTTTTCTTTTCCAAGAATTCAAAATTCTTTTTTTAATATAGTAAGCTTTCAAACTCAAACTGATAGATTATATTCTAATTATGAAACTAACTATGAAAAGCTTGATGGCAATCAACAAAAATTGTTAGATGATTACCTACGTGAACAAAATTTTTTATGCCCATTTATTGATCAGGTTTTTAAAAATCCATGTCTGGGAGATGATAACAATTATTACGAACATTTTGTTATTCGTGATCCAAGAATAGGTGTAAGAGGGGTAAACGGAGTGAAAGTAACTAGATTAACTCCAAATACTGAAAAGAGTGAGGCGGTTAAAGCGTTTTTAACCGATTTTAATAAAAATCCTAAAGCATTCATTGAACGGTTAGGAAATTCGTCTGCTAATACATCACAAAATAGTAGGGGAGATCAGGTTGACGATTCTTCGGATGATGATTTAGAAGAAACTATAGCGGGTAACGTTTCTGGTGGTGGGGGTAATTGCTTTATACCTTTAGGTTCTTGTACTGAAGAGTGATTTGGTGGAGGTGAGCGGAATTGAACCGCTGTCCAAAATTGCTACAATATAAACCACTACGAGCGTAGTTTTTGTTTTAATTTAACCTAACTAACGTCCAAAAACAGACTGTAGTTAAACGAGATTGAAAAAAGTTTCATTTCATATAGTCAATCACTACATAAAACTAGTTGAGTTTTATCGTTTCCGGAGTATTCAACATTATCCGAATAACGGGTAGCTAATTAATAAATTAAGCTACAGCTAAAGCTGGAGCTGTATTCCAATTTGGAATGTCAGCTGTAATGACTTCTGTTTTGTCATTTATTTTTTTCCGCCTTTTTACGAGGCCAGGCAGCTCCTCGGCTCGCGCTTTATACCTAAGACAATCCTGTCGAAACCAAAACACCCCCAGAAAATACTTTTGTAAGTATTTTGTGCGAGTGTCTCGTTTAAACGAGGTTTTTTATTTTTTATTTCAAAGATCAAAGGACACTTATAGTAGGGTAGTTTCTTAGTTTCTGCAAATTTTACTTCAATATAGTTTAAGTGTACTTGAATAAAAATACCCTTTTTTTAATAGTTTTAAACTTATTTTTGAATTATTTTTATGCTAATGCGACGCAATCGATTTCAACTAAAACATTCATTGGTAAGCCTGCCGCTGCTACAGTTGCTCGTGCTGGTTTATGCTTTGAAAATGCAGTTGCATAAATGTCATTTACTACTTTGAAATCGTTCATATCTTTTAAAAAAATACCTGTTTTGACAACCTTGTCAAAGCTTGACCCTGCTGCGATTAAAACCGCTTCTAAATTTTTTAATACTTGCTTGGCTTGTGTTTCAACATCATCGCCCACAAGGGTTCCTGTTNTTGGGTCTAACGCAATTTGGCCTGAACAAAATACAAAGCCATTTGCTTTGGTTGCTTGTGAATAAGGGCCAATAGCACTGGGGGCGTTTTCTGTTGANATAATTTTGATGGTTTCNGTTGTCATTTTTTTCTCCATTTTTTATTGATGATTGCTTGATAGCATTATACAGACTGGTATCAAACTTTTTAAGTTATTTTAATTTATATTATATGTATAACTTTGGAGTTCGTTTGNTATTGTTTTATAGATNTGAAATAAACCTTTATTAAGCCAATCTATGTAGATTAAATCAGCAATATTGAGACTTCTTAGATTTTGAGAATGTTCCAGTTGAGATAATAAAAATTTCTTTTTATTCTTAAGGTTACCTATTAATTGAATGTTTTTTAATGGGTTTTGAATATTATTATTTCTTTGTATNGTAATTTCATTATGGGTAGGATGTTGATTGTGTTTTAAATAATTACTTATAACCCGTAGAAAGTGNAGTAGATGACCCTGTTCTAAATTATGTTCAATTAGGGTATTGGGNTGGTTTAANAAATTGTCATGAAATTGTAATGTTTTGATAATTAGGTTTTCAGTAATAGGGTATGTAAATAGTATAGGTTTTGTATCTAGTATTATTTTTAAAATATTAATTCTATTTTTAATAGCTTCATCTATTGTACTTACAGTATTAATTTTGTTAAATAAATTATTTAAAATGGTTTTGTTTTTGTTATATGTTTCTTTCATTTTGATATATTTTTTTNGTGCTATTTTCCCGCGTTGTAGTGCTGCTAATGTAGTACTCATTTGATGTGATTTTAGTTTGTTTCTTTCTTGTTGTTCTTTTTCTTTTGTTACTTTTTCGATTTGAAAACTTTCTTCATCCGCGGTTTTCATTTGATAATATTCATGTTGTTCTTTTAATTGTTCNTTTTCTAATTGTCTAAATATTTTACTTTCTTGGTCAGTAGCATGCATAAGTTCATTTTCATATTGTATGTTTGCTTGTTCTATTTCAGTACGTTTTTTTTCTTCGTTTTCTAATGTCTTTTTTGTTATTGCTGCTTGAATGGTGCGCTTTANTTTTTCTTGTTCTTTTGTTTTGTTTNTTTCTTNTTCAATTTGAGAGGCTAAGCTGTTTATTCTGTCTATTATAGTTTCCGATATGACTTCTTCTTCAGAAGATAGTAAAAAATTACTAGCTAATCGATCAAATTCAATTTGGAGGTTATTAGCTAAGTTAGCCCATGTTATTTTTGGTTCCTTTTTTANAGTATAATTTACTTTCTTTTTTGTTTTAGATGGTATTTTTGTTAATATATTATATTTCTCTTTAAATTCATTTAGTATGCTTTTTAAATTAGGGAAATTTTGTTCATTTATTGCGTTATTTATTTTTATTAGAAGCGATTTTATGCTTATATCTTCTTTTCCAGCGGTTTTTAAATAGTCGTCAATTTTAGTGCAAAATTGATGCTGATCATATATCTTATCATCTTTTAATTCCTTAATGGTTTCTTCAATTTGTTGTTTAAGTTCTTTACTAATTTCTTCTTTTTTTAATACGAACGTAAGTAATTTTTCAAATAATTCTTTTTTACTGNATTTTTTATCATNTAGAAATATATCATAGCTAATTATGCTTATGTTATTTTGAAATATAAATAATTGAACAGTGTATATAAAATGATGTAATTCTNTTAATAAAAAATTTTCATTNTTTTGCATTTTTTTAACAAAATNGAGNAAGTTTTGAATGTTTTCTGGNATTGCTTTCTCAAANAACTTTTTATACATTTTATTAAATATTTTGTTTNTGTTTTCTGATGGTATTTGGTTAGTTGGGAGATGACCCAGAAAATTATCNCCAAAACAATCAAATGCCCAATACATAAATCTATTGATGAGAAATTCATGCATATTTTTATCTTTTAAAAAGTTTGTAAGTTCAGTTAAATTAGTAAGTTGTATCCTAAGTATGTTGATTGTTTCTTTTTGATAATTATCTATCGAGTCATTTATAGGTTNGTTTAATGCAGTTAATGTTTGGTTTAGTAGTTTTTCTAATATTTCCATTTTATCTTTATCTTCTTTATGTAAACTGGTCTCAATTGCATTTTTTAAATAATCGCAGAGCTCTATTTTTATCGGTGTATGCGGTAATTGCTTCATAATTTCAAAATTTGAATGTAANTCTAGGTTAAAGTAATCNTCTAACTTGTTTAATTCATTTATNGACTCTCCTAACACTTTGGGTATAACGTCTTTATGATGTGGATTTATGACAATGNTGACATTTATTTTAAAATAAAATATTTCTTCTAATTTTTTAAATTGTATATTAAGTGTGTTTTCTAACTCATTATCTATATCATCCAAATCTTGATTAAAGATATTTTTTAAGCATAATTTAAATTTGATAAATGTTTTTAGTAATAGATTAAATGATTGTTCATAATCTTTTTTTGTTTCAAATTTATTAACTTTATTAAAGACTGTGAATATATTGTGTATTTGTCTTGCAAGGGTAATTAAAGTCCCAATTAATTCCAGCTTTTTTTTATTTCCTGCCCATTTGGCATTTATCCTGTTAATTAGTTCTAGACTATTATTGTTTAGTTCTTGGTATTCTTTAACCAGATAAAAATAACGATTTCTATAGTCATCATCTATAGGTAAGGCTACGATTTTTTTCATAGTAGCTTCCTAAAATATCATTTATTATGAAATCTTTCTATAATTTATGTAAAATTTCTCTTGATTGGTGTCGATATTATTTTATTTAACATTATTTAATACTATTTGTTGTAAAACATGTCTCACTGTTGATAGCCAAGATGGAATTATTTTATCTTCGTTAAATTTAGTTTTTTCAAAATAGGTTATATTATCTTTTAAAAATTTTTCCTTATCAGTCGTATCTAACTTACGTAAATGTCCAAATATTCTATGATAGATGCATTTTTCTGTTGGGTAAGTGAAATTAATATTAATAATGTCAGCTAAGCTTTCGTCGTGCTCATAAGCTCTTGTTAAGAGTAATTTGAAGCTGTTGTTAGCTTGAGATTTTATTTTAATCCAGTTGTTTTGACTGCACAATCGTCCTACGTTTCTGAATTCATAATTTTTTTCCTGCATTGTGTAGAAATTAAATTCATATTTTCCAATTTCTAATTTTGTAAATGGTCCAAATGTTGAAATGTTTTTTTCTTCACTAATTTCTGAAGTGGTATCACTTAGTTGCACTGCGTAGTTTTTTGATATTCCATTTTCATTTAAGATTAGGATATCCACATCTTGTGCAATGCTGTTTGATATTGGAAAAAATGCACTTCCTTGTAAAATAATTGTGTATTTGTCTTGCAATATTTTCTCTAAATATGGACGTATTTCTTTTAAGTTTTGTCCAAAATGTGTTTTGATAAAGTTTTCTATGTCATAAAATGTGTTTAAATATATTTCTTTTTTTTCATTAAATTTAACATGGATGTCTTTTTGGATTTTTTCAAATTTTTTACTATCATTTTCTGCTTCTGACATTAATAATTGTTCAATATGTTGATTTTTAATTTCTTTTTCTTTTTTTAATTGTCTTTTTAATTCTTTTTTTAAGTGAGCTTTTTCTATTTTGTAAAATAATTTGATTTCTTTTTCTGATTTAGACATATTCTCTAATTCAGCTGCCTCTTTTTGTTTTTCTAGCTTCTTTATTTTATTTGATTCTTCTGTTGCTAAAGGTGCTTTTTGTTTTTTGGGGATTATTATTTGCTGGATTAATGGTTTTGCTTTTTCATCTTCTTTTGTAAAGATGGATGGTTTTTTTTCTATGAATTCTTTTTGTTTTAATATTTCTTCTTTTTTATTACCTAGATACGTTAGTGCCTCTTTAATAAATATTTTTTCTGAAGTATAAAGTTGGCGGGTAAGAATTTCGGTTGTTGTGAATTTTTCTAACATATTCGACATGATAGTATTGATTTCTAAAGATGATTCGAGTAACTCATTTTTATCTATAGTTATTTTTTTTTGACTTTTTATATTTTTGTATAAATTTAATTTTTTAATTAGAGTGTTAATATCTATTTTTAGGGTTTTATTTTCTTCAAATGTTGTAATTTTTTCATTTAAACTTTTTGCGTCTTGTTGAATGTCCATTTTAGGATCTAACTTTTTTATAAGCATATTAAAATTTTCTAGATATATAATTCTTCTTGATAAAGTGATTAGATTTTTTTGATTTAATTTATCTTTGTTAGCTGTTTTTCTTTTTCTTTCAGCGATTTGTTTTTTTGTTAGATGTTCTTCGTCAGCCTCACTTAGAGGATTTGTTTTTTCGATTATTTGATATGCTGCTAATTGATTTAATTGCTTTTTTTCATCTTCTGTAAACGATATGTTGCTTTTTTCAAATATGGTTAATAATTGGCCGATAATATCGTTATTAGGTTGGTATAATTGTTGCTTAAATGACATTACATTTTGATCCGTTTGAATTAGATATAATGTGATTTCGTTTAAGAAATTGTAAACATCTAAATTGCTTATTCTATTTGTTATGTATTTATTAGCAAATGATATAATATTTGATTGAAGTTTTGTTTTTTTTATCTTTTCTTGTGGAAATAGTTCGTCAAATGCAGTGTTTAATATGACTTTTTTATTGTTTTCTAGGAAGGCTATTTCTGATGTGTATTTAGAGTGATCATATAATAGTTTAATTGCTGAAGGATGAATATAATTTATGTTTTTATTAAAAAGCATGATGATTATTTTTTCTAAATGGAGAAGTTCTTTTTGTAGTCGTGATATATGTTTATATATTTCATTATTTAACTTTCTGTTATCTGCATTTAATTGGTATGATTCAAGATTATCTTGTGTTTTTGCTANGTGAAAATTTAATATTTTTATATTGACTATTNTTTGGTCATATTCAAAGTTATCAATAATTGAACTAACAAAAGAAAGAAAATTAATGTTTTTAAAAGGCGCTTTTGTTAGTCCTTTAATTAAATAAAAGGATGTTTCTCTTGAAAACCAGATTTTATTTTCTAATAGATCATAGTTTTTATCGAGACATTCAATAAGAGAATTTACTTTTTTATCTTCTNGGTCATTTCCTTCTAATTTGATTAATTCTACACTTATATTTATATAATCTTNTAATTTATAAATGTTTTTTGTTATTTCTACTTTGTATTCTGTATAAAGGTTTTTTAATGTTGTGTATAAATCATTTAAGTTTTTATTTGACTGTATTGTAATTTCAAAAATTGATTTTTCTTGGATATTTATATGTCTTAACAGATTTAAATATTCATCAACTATTTTGATTGTTGATTGAGCATTATTTTCTTTTTGTTTATATGTTTCAATGTTTGTTAAAAATTTTTTATTATATTCTTGTAAATTTCTTATTGTTTTTTTTATCTTTTTTGAATCTTTATTATTGTTAGGCTGCNCAATTAATATGTNTATTATGNAANTTATTGCATTAATTNGTGGTAATAAATTATTAACTAACTTATGAATTATTACGTTATTAATGTTTGTAATAGGCTCAACCGTTTCTTTTTTAAGAGAGATTATTTTTTTTAACATTTTATTTAAAGTCTACAAATGCTGNNTTTAGTTTATTTTGGCGAAAAATATAGCATTGAATTAAAAAAAAATCTATAAGTTTATTAAAATATTATCTTATATACTTTTTTACCGCTGCTTTATATAATAACAAAACGATGGATGAAGGACTAAAAGAATATAGAATGTTATTAGAACATACTCAAAATCAACTTGATAGTATGATTTATGAACTTGAAAATGTTTCAACGCAACGTATCACAACGTTTCCAACAGAACTTAAATTTGATGCGGTTCCCATTATTCGCCGTTTAAAAGAAGCTAAAAAGTTAGCCCAAGAGTCTTTGTTTATTCATCGTGAAAGAAAAAAACCTAAATAAATTTCTTTTCGACTTTTATGGTTATGGTATACTTTTGGCATGTTTCAAGATAATTTAAAAAAGCTGCGTTCGGTCTTTTCAGATGATGTTTTGAATGTTGTTAAACAGTTTTTAATTGCAGATTTTGAAATTTATATTGTCGGGGGTGCTGTTCGTGATGCACTTTTAGGTCGACCTGTTATAGATATTGATATGACTACTAATGCACGACCTGAGCAGATTGAAGCGTTGTTTCCAAATAGTCTTCCTACAGGAAAAGCGTTTGGAACAATTACAATTGTTACTACATTACATCAAATTCAAATTACGACTTACCGTGCTGATGGAACATATTCAAATTCTCGACACCCTGATGAAATACAATATGAAAAGCATATTCATAACGATTTAAAACGGCGTGATTTTACGGTTAATGCATTAGCTTATAACCCTATCACTGATGATTTAATTGATGACTTTGATGGTATTTCTGATTTGAGTATGAAAAAGCTACGAGTTGTTGGTGATTCAGAAACTCGTTTTAGCGAAGATACATTAAGATTATTTCGTGCTTGTCGTTTTGCTGCTCAACTTAACTTTGAATTATCTGATGAAACTATTGCAGTTATGACATCTTTAACTAAATCGTGTATATTGCCGTCTAAAGAACGTATTCATCATGAATTAACGAGCTTGATAGAAGCAGATTATCCCCAAAATGGTTTACGTTTATTGTTAAAAACAGGGTTAGGTAAACGGTTGTTCTCTAAATTTGATCTGATTCCAACCGTTGGATTTTCTTATATATCAAAAATGGAATTAACGTTAAGGTGGGCTTATTTAATACAGTATCTGGATATTGATGATGCTTTTGGGCAGTTAATGTTTTCAAAAAAGGAAAAGGCTTGGATTAGTAATTTAATTTCGTATGATTTTGATCAAGAGAAAGCTTTATTTACGATTAAAGATTTAAAGCTTTCTGGTAACGATATTAAAACTCTTGGGTTTAAAGGTAAACAAATTGGTGAAATACAACATTTTTTATTTAACAAAGTGATTAAAGATATGACTTTAAACAAAAAAGATATTTTAAAATCTATTGTTGAACAACAATTTATGTGATCTCTTTTGCTTTTTTTGATTGTTTAAACTTCATTAATAATAATGGAAGTAAGGTTAAGTCAATAATTAGAGCAAGTACTAAGATTATTGCTGTATATTTTCCTAGATTTTGATTTGGAACAAATGAGCCAAACATAAGTGATCCAAATGTTACGACTAATGTGATAGTTGTTGCGAATAATGCGGGGGCTGTATGCGTCAAGACTTTTGCAAAAGACTCTTCAGGGCTATACCCTTCTTTAACATGTTTTTGGTAGTTCACAACAATATGAATCGTGTCATCAACAGCAATTCCTAAGCAAATGCTACCTACCAGAACACTTCCATAATCCATACTTTCACCAAAAATGGGGAATAAACTTCCACCTAATATAATTGGCAGTCCATTTGGTATTAGTGATAAGCCACCTAAGCTTATTGATTTTAAGATAAAAATAATAATAAATGAAATTAATACTATAGCTAAAAATAAACTTTTGATTAACGAATTTGTTAATGGATCAACCATACGTTGGAACATTGAGGGTCGACCTGTCATGTTAACTTTTAAATTCAAATCATTAGCTTTTTGATCGATATTATCAATTAATTTGATCCAATCTTTAGAATCTCTTAAATCGATCATTGCAGTTATACGTAATTTATCTTGTTTATTTGTAAGTTGGTTATTGATATCTAGTCCTTGTGGAAGACTTAAGGTGTATAAAAAAAGTTCCTGGGCAATCATTTGTGAGTTGTCAGGTATTTTATAATAGTTTTCGTCACCTTCATTTAGATATTTATTTAAATCTTTAATAATATCAATTAGTGAATTTGTGTTTGTAATTTCAGGGATTGTTTTTAACCAATTTTGAAGTTGATCAGCGCGCTTTAAAAAATCTGGATTATTAATACCATCAACTTCTTGGGAATCAGCTACGACTTCTAAAGATATAGGTCCTCCAAACTTTTCTCTCATAAAGTCACTTGATTTAGCAATTGGAAATTTTTTATCAAAATAACCAATAGGGTCTGAATTTATATCAATTTTTGTAACTAAAAAGCCTGCAATTACAAATAAAACGATATAACTTAAATATACTAAATTTCTATTTTTAACTAAGCCATTGGTAAATTTTACAGCTAAGTCTGTTGGTTTAAGGTCTTTATTATTTGTGGGTTTACCGGCTTTTATTGCTACAAAAGTAAGCATTGGGACAATAAAAAAGTATGTGTAGAACCATGCAATTAAGGTTCCACTACCAGCCATTATTCCAAAATCTTTTAGTGCAGGTAACTCAGAAATCGTAAAACTGTAAAAGCCAACAGCTGTAGTAATACTAGTTAAGAGGGTAGGGATAAGGTTTTTTTCTGCGGCTTTATATAGCGCTTCCATTCTGTCTGTATATTTATTTAAAAATGATTTATATGTTACCAAAATATGTGTGATGTCAGCTATGCTTATCCCTATTAGAATTTGTGCAACAAAAATAGTTAAATTGTGTATTTTTATGTCAAGAAATGCGATTAGTCCATAACTTGCTATTGATACAAAGGCTAACATAAAAATTGATAAGATGATGCCGTAAAACGTTCGTGTACAAACCCATAAAAATAATAATGCTGCACCAATAACAAATGGCATTAATTTTTGCATATCTATTACGGAACCTTCTTTAAATGAGTAAGTTAATGCAACAGATCCATTTAAATAGTAGGTATGATCCCCTTTGTCATAATTTTTTAAAACTTTTCTTACGTGTGTCACAGCTTTTTCAAATTCAGCTAGATCAGAATCTGGAATCATTTGGATGTTAATTATGGTTGTATCATAGGCTTTATTTACTAAAAAATCTTTTAAGAACTTATGATCATCAACGACACTTTTTTGCTTATCTAAATATTTTTTAGTTAATTTTATATCTGGACTTATAAAATCGGTTATGGATAAATCAGATTCTACTGCAGATATAAGTTGAAAATTTGTAATTGAGTCTACCCTTATGCTATGTGGGGTTTGCCATAATTCTTGGGATAATGTTCTGACAATATCAATTGTTTCTGGATCAAAAATTCCTGATGGACTATTAATCGCTACAAGGAGGGTGTCACTCCCGCTAAATTCTTTTTCGAATTGTTCTAATTCAAGTAAATTTGGGTCTGTTTTTTCAAAAAATATACGGTATGTAAAGTCTTCTTTTAACTCTGTTACACTAACGAATGTTAAAACTGTAAATATGATGGCAATTGCTAGGTAGACAAAAGGATATTTAAATAAAAGATCTAAAAACTTTTTAGCAGTATTCCCCATTACAAACCTTCACTATTACTTTATGTTTCAACATTTAGCTTTAATTTATATCCTAGCTTAGATTTGGGAATAATCCAAACTTTTTACATTATTGAATACTTTGATAAAAGGTCTATTTACGCAGAAACCGACACTGATGTTTCAGTTATATACTTTTCTGCTTCAAGTGCAGCCATGCAGCCAGAGCCCGCAGCTGTAATAGCTTGTCTGTAAATTTTATCTTTAACATCTCCACACGCAAATACACCTTCAATATTTGTTTTTGTACTACCCGGTTCTGTTATAATGTATCCATCTTCATCTAATTTTATTTGATTATTTAAAAACTCTGTATTGGGTTTGTGCCCAATTGCATAGAATAAACCATTTGCTTCAATTAAACTTTCTTCTTTTGTTTGATTGTTAATTACTTTTACATGACTTAATAATTTATCACCAACAGCTTCAATTGCTTCAGTGTTCCACATGATTTCCAATTTTTCATTTGCAAATGCACGTTCTTGCATTACTTTTGAAGCTCTTAAATGATCTTTTCTGACAAGCATATAAACTTTTGATCCAAATTTTGTTAAAAAAGTGGCTTCTTCAACGGCACTATCACCACCACCTATTACAACAAGTGGTTTATTTCTAAATAAGGGTAAAGCCCCATCACACACAGCACAAGCAGACATCCCTTTTTGCCAAAATGTGTCCTCGCCTTTGATATTTAGTCTTTTTGCTGTTGCTCCAGTAGCAATAATTAATGTTTCTGTTTCAACAACATTATCTTCCCAATACACTTTAAATGGTTTTTGACTAAAATCTACTTTTGAAATTGTTTTTGTTAATATGGTTGTTCCACAGTGTTCTGATTGTTCTCTCATTTTGATCATTAACTCAGGCCCACTAATTTCTTTAAATCCTGGATAGTTTTCAACATCTGTAGTCGTTGTTAATTGGCCACCTGCGGCAACGCCTCCTGCCATTTCGCCTTCAAAAAGAGTTGGGTTTAACAGGGCTCTTCCGGTATAAATACCTGCAGTATGAGCTGCAGGACCTGATCCTATAATAATTACATTTTGTTTATTCATGATATTAACTCCTATCTAATTTCGAAGAAATCTTCATTAGATTCAATTTTATTATTCGTATTTTCTTTCCAAAAACCTGCGTCAGCACTGTCATATTCTTTCGGTTCTTTTCCTGTCCAGTATTTTTCTGAGTGAACAAACTCTTTAGGACTGAACTCAGTTGCACGTTTTTTTGTTTTCCAGTTTACTTTCAAACTAGTAAGACCTTTCGGTTTTTTAAAGTAATGATAAGGGTAATTCTTCAAAGCTTCAATCATATATTCTTTCCACATGCGTGCTGGNATCCAGCCACCACTTACTTTTATAGTTGGCGTATTGTCATCATTACCTANCCAAGTCGTACAGACTAGTTGAGGTGCAAAGCCAACAAACCAGGCATCTCGGTAATCAGAAGTTGTCCCGGTTTTTCCTGCAATGGGACGGGGTAAGTTNGCAGCTTTNCCTGTNCCATTTTTGATGATTCCTTGCATCATGTCGACAAGTGTTGCAATGTAATTTGAATTATAAACTTGTACAGCTTTTGCCTTATATTCATANAACGGAGACCCATCTCGGTCGATAATTCGAATAATNCCTGTTGGGTTAATTTTTTTGCCCATTGTTGCTAGTGANCCATATGCTGATGTTAATTCCATCATTGTGACTTCATTTGAACCCAGTGGTGTTGATAGAACAGCTTTAATAGGGGANTTAATTCCTAATTTTTTTGCTATTTTTACNCAATGTTCNGGCCCNATAAGTGAATTTATCCTAATGGCAACAACATTAATTGATTTTTCCAAAGCTCGTCTCATTGAGATATTACCAGAGTATTTTTGAGAATAATTNGAAGGGGAATAGGGGCCTTCNGTTGTGTTTATAGTAATTGGAGAATCATCAAATATATCACCGGGAGAAAAGCCTTTTTCAAGTGCAGCTAAGTATAAGAATGGTTTGAATGATGACCCTGGTTGACGTAGAGATTGTGTTGTTCTNTTAAACGAACTTTCTAAGAAATCTTTACCACCTACCATTGTTTTTATATGGCCATTGTGTGGATCTAAAGCCAATAANGCAGCTTGTCTATAGTTTAGACTTGGTACCTTTTCACCTCTTATCCATTTTGGNGAGTCGCCATACTCAACCCATTTTTTNACNACTTCCTCACCTTTTTCTTGCAATCTNTAGTCTAAAGTTGTGTAAACTTTCATACCTGAGGTGTAGGCTGCTTCTTCACCATACATGGAAATAAGTTGTTTNATTATATATTCAGTAAANTAAGGTGCTTTATAACGTAGTTTTTTACGTTTCGAAATAATGAGTTCCTCTTCATANGCNATTTGAGCATCTTCTTTTGTAATAATNCCAACTCTTGATAGTCTATTCAAAACAATTTTTTGTCTTTCTTTCGCTCTATTTATGTTTCTTATAGGGCTGTAAAGCTCAGGACCTGTTAATAAACCTACAAGTAGTGAGGATTCAGCTAAATTAATTTCCGAAGCAGACTTATTAAAATATAATTTTGATGCGGATTCAATTCCATATGAATTGTGGCCCCAATAGACTTGATTTAAATACATTTGTAATATTTCTGTTTTAGTATATTGTCTTTCGATTTGAACAGCTAAAATCGCTTCNGCTAGTTTTCTATTGAGGTTTTGTTTTCGGGTTAAAAATAAATTTCGCGCTAATTGCTGTGTTAACGTTGATCCACCTTGAACGATTTTACCTGCTTTTACATTTTGAACCATAGCTCTAGTAATACCTTTAAAATCGATACCTTTATGTTTATAAAAGTTTGAGTCTTCTACAGTTACNACAGCTTTCTTCAGGGTATCTGAAATTTTTTCTATTGGAATTAATTCTCTATTTTCTTCACGATGTAATTCAGCCAAAACGACGTTGTCTGTAGAATATATTTTTGTTGTTTCAGCAGGTATGTAAGTGCTAATTTCTTCAATATCAGGTAATTTTTTTGATATATTAAATACAATAATACTAAAGATGACGATTCCCGTAAAAAATAAAATNGAACCGATAAAAAATATGTTTTTAAGAATAGATAAGAGTTTTTGNGAATTCTTTTTGTGTTGTTGGTACCTTGCCCCAACGGATTTCTTTTTTGAAATCTTAGCTACTTTNCCGATTGAATAGCGTGATCTAAAAATCACCTTAAAACTCCTAATATGTATANTGGCTTNATTGAAAAATGATTATAACACAATTTGANTTTTCATTTTAAGTTTTTTTTATTTTNTTTGAATTCCATTCATTATCAAGTTGGCAAAGTAAGTAGTTTTTTANAGGATTAAATTTATCGTTATGGTTATATTTAAACCGTTCACTACAAATCCAACTTCCAAGTATATTTTGACCTTTATTTAAATCACTTCGTTTAGGAAGATAGTTATAATGATCTTTATATAACTTTACTTTAAAGAAATTTTTGATCCATTTTAACTCTATTTTTAAATTAGTACTGATTCGTTGCAAATAGGGTTCTATAATTTGGTTTTCTTTT
>NZFK01000035.1 GCA_002690645.1 Rickettsiales bacterium | reverse complement strand
GATGTGTTGTGTAATACCACCTGCTTCCGTTGTAATTATATTAGACTGTCTTATTTTATCTAATAATAGTGTTTTTCCATGATCAACATGTCCCATAATGGCAATGATGGGGGGTCTATTTTCTAAATCTTTAGACTCTTTTGTTGCTTCGTCAATTTCTAAAACTTTAGTTTTTAATCCAATTTCTTCTTCAACACTTGTATCTTCAACTACTGCCGTTATATTAAATTCTTTGGCGATATCAATAATAGTATTATTATCTATTTCTGAATTAATGTTTACTAGAAAACCTTTTAATAGAAATACTTTCATAATTTCAGGAAGACTGTAACCGAATAAATCTGGCAAACTACTAATTTTTACTCTATCTGTTGGGATTGTTATTGTTTTTTCTGGAAGTGGTTTATCTTCTTGTTCTTGTTTTCGCTTTTTTTCTTTGTACATACGCATGACTCTTGTGCTTGTGCCAGGGTCAAGTTTATGACTAGGTGTTTTTACTCGAATACCATTTTGGAAAAGAAATGTGATAAGTTCTTTGTTTTCTATGTTTAGTTGATTTGCAATTTCTTGTACTTTCACAATATTTTCCTTTTATAATTATTCTTTTGGCGCTTCTTCTTTTTCGTTAGTTTCTTCTTTCTCTGTACTTACTTTTACTTCTTCGTTTTGAGCTTCTTCTTTAGTGTTTTGCTCTGAACTATCTTTTGAGATTGCTTGAGCAAGAGAACTATTAGATAAATCTAAGGCTTCTTCTTCTTTTATTTCCATTGATTGGCTATTTTCTTCTTCTTTAGATTTTTGCATTTTTTCTAGTAAGGATACGTTTGAATCAGAACCTTGTTTTTCGTTATTTTCATCAACAATGTTAAGTTTCCAGCCTGTTAACAGAACAGATAATCTAACATTTGTTCCTTTTTTACCTATAGCTAAGGAAAGTTGATCATTTGATACTTTGATAGTAGCCTGCTTTTCGTCTTCGTCAGTTACAATTACTTCGTCGATTTGAGCCGGTTTAAGCGCATTTGAAATAAACTTTTTAATATCTTCATCCCATTCTAATACGTCTATTTTTTCATTATGTAATTCTTTTATAATGGATTGAATTCTATTTCCCATTTGACCGACGCAAGTTCCAACAGCGCCAATAGCTGGGTTGTTTGTTTTAACAGCTACTTTTGCTCTATCACCAGGAACTCTGGATACTGATTTGATTTCAATGATTCCATCTTGTATTTCTGGGATTTCTTTTTCAAATAACTTTCTCAAGAACCCGGGATGCGTTCTTGAAATGTTTATTATATTTCCTCTATTTGTTTTCTCTACATTTGTAACATAAACACGAATCGATTCATTTTGCGAAAAGCGCTCACCTGGGATTTGGTCTCTGTAGTATAAAATAGCTTCTGTCCTACCTAAATTTATTAGATAGTTATTGTTTTCTACACGTTGAACTGTACCGGTTATGATTTCATTTACTTTTTCACTGAATTCTCCATGAACAGATTCCTTTTCTGCCTCTCTTAATCTTTGGATAATAACTTGTTTTGCTGTTTGAGCTGCAATTCGTCCAAAATCTGGAGGCATAAATTCTGTTTTAACATCATCATCAATTTTATAAGATTTATCAATTTTCTTTGCATCAACAAAACTGATTTCAATACTGTCATCTTCAACAGTTTTTACGACAGTTTTAGACGTGTAAAACTTAACACTTCCATTTTCTATATCAAGTTCGCAAACAATATTTTCTTGTGAATGCAATCTTTTTCTACATGCAGAGGCTAAAGCTGTTTCAATTGCAGAATAAAGAATTGATTTGTCTACGCCTCGCTCTGATTCAATTTGGTTAGCAACTTGCTCTAAATTGTCTATAACTATCATAATTTATTTACCTCTCACACATTTTAAAAAATTTAAGTCTATTTAAAAAAAAAAGCGGTTATTAACCGCTAGAAACTCAGTAAGCTTTAATTACTATTTAAAATAGCAAGTTTTCAGCTAAAGATCAAGTTTAGTCTTTTAAAAAACTATCATTTTATAATGATGTTTAAGTAGTATTGTCTCCCATAAAATTTTTCTTAGGGGAGGTTTATGCTTGATGTCTTCTATTCTGGGTTCTTCATCTCTTCTTTTTGTGTTTTTTATTTTTCTATTAGTTATTGAGTGGTTTTAACTCTTTGGAGATTTTAAATTTTTTTTGCTAAGTTTGAATATTAATTTTAAATGTGATTATCTAATGATATCAATTAGTTGTACTTCTATATTTAATTTTTGACCAGCTTGAAGAGGGTTGCTATCTAAAACGACATAGTCGTCAGTTATATCGGTTATTGTGGCTTGCAAGGGTGGGGTTGTCTCGATTTGAATGCGTTGACCTTTTCGTTTGATAATATGATCTGGAATATCTTTAAGAGGAAATTTTTGAATCAGTTTTTCTTGTTTTGGGCCAAANCCTTTTGATTCTGGGATAGTTTTTTTTATTGTTTGGCCAATAAACATTCCTTCAATCGTTTCTTCTAAACCTGAAATGAAGATTTTATTACCTAATTTGAATTTTAAAGGGTCTTTATTTTTCGTTGTATCAAATACTTTTCCATTTAAAAATGAAATGGTGTAATGAATGATAACGATATCGCCTTTTTGTGCAAAATCCATATTAAATTTCTCTATGTTGAATAGCATAATAAAGATGTTATAATGTGTCAAAGTTCGGGGTANTATTTCACAAGAAATTAATGATGGAGACAAAATGGGACTAATAAAAAAAATATTTTCAAAATTTAGATGTGATTTAGGAATCGATTTGGGTACAGCAAATACCTTGGTTTTTATGAAACACGTTGGTGTTACTATTCAAGAACCGTCTGTTGTTGCACTAGATCATTCTAAAAATTTGGTTTTAGCTGTTGGGGATGANGCAAAGCGGATGATTGGNCGAACNCCTGGAAACGTNGTGGCNGTTAGACCNTTAAGAGACGGGGTTATTGCCGATTTTGATATTACAGAAACAATGTTGAANTATTTTATAAAAAAAGCATTNCCTAGTAAGTTNTTGCTTAAGCCACGTATTATTGTAGGTGTTCCATCAGGAATTACTGGNGTNGAAAANAGAGCTGTTTTGGATGCTACTTATCATGCTGGNGCAAAAGAAGCTTATTTAATTGAAGAGCCAATGGCNGCTGCTATTGGGGCATCTTTACCTGTTTCTGATCCTGCAGGAAGNATGATTGTTGATATTGGTGGAGGTACAACAGAAGTTGCTGTTATTTCATTAGGTGGTATCGTTGTTTCAAAATCTATTAGGGTAGCAGGTGATGAAATGGATGAGGCTATTATTTCTCATTGTAGAGATAATTATCGGTTATTGATTGGTGAACGAACAGCTGAAGAAATTAAAACGAAATTAGGGTCTGCTTTTGACGAAGATGAAGAAGTTACTTTAGAAGTTAGAGGTCGGGATCTTGTTTCAGGGTTGCCAAAAACTTTTGCATTAAGTAATGGTGAAATTAGAGAAGCTTTAACTGATCCGGTTCGTACTATTTTAGATGGAATTCGTACTACATTAGAAAAAACACCACCTGAATTATCGTCAGATATTATGGATAGAGGGATAACGTTAGCTGGTGGAGGTGCGTTATTAAAAGGTCTTGGTAAGCATATTGAAAATGAAACAAAAATAAAAGTTACTATAGCGGATAACCCATTAGAATGTGTTGCTATAGGGACAGGGAGAGCATTAGAGGAAATTGAAGTATTAAAGAAAGTACTTATTTCTGAATAATGTTTGTCTAAATCATCTTTATATCATTTATTAATTGTTAACCAACAACTTTCACATGACGTTCTTGTAAAATATCAAGGATGTNGTTCAGATGTATTATGGGANTTATTATTAAAAGAGAACTACTTTACTGAACTTGATTTGCAGCAATTTTATTCTACTGTTGTTGATATTCGATGTTCTTCGTTAGATAAATTTAATTTAGATTTTGAATTATTAGACGACTTAAAAGGTAGCCATGAAGACTATTTTTTTCTTCCATTATATAAAGATCAAAAAAACTTATATTTAGGCGTTTCAAATCCTTACAAGTCTGTACCAAAATATTTTGAAACTNATTNTAATGTTATTAAAATTTTGATACCAAGTTATCAAATTCAGACTTTTTATGGTTCTCAACAGCCATCAAAACTTGATTATGACTTTATTCTTAATCAGGCTATTAATCAAGCGGTTTCTGATATTCATTGTTTTCAACGGCAACATCAATTAGATATTTATTTTAGAGAGCATGGTTCTTTAATTTATAAGTTCTCATTGTTTAAAGATGGGAATCATTTATTTATTCAACAATTAAAATTACAGGCGCATTTAAATTTAACCTGTTCTAACAAACCTCAAGATGGGCATCTCGTTTTTAAGTGTAAGGATAAAAATATAGACGCAAGAGTAGCTACCTTACCTACTGTTTTTGGTGAAGATGNTGTAATTCGATTATTTAATCAGCCCCTTAAGTTTCGTTCATTTTCTGATTTAAAGATATCTTTGTCAGTGCAATACCATTTGAATACTATGTTGACTTTTAAAAGTGGATTAATTTTAGTGACAGGACCCACTGGATCAGGTAAAACCACGACTCTGTATACGATGTTAATGCAACTAAAGCAGCAGCAGCGTGGTGTTATCGTGTCACTTGAAGATCCTGTTGAAATGGTTATTGATGGGGTACGTCAATCAAGTATTAATCGTGATATTGGTTTTGATTTTTCAAATGGACTTAAATCTGTTTTGAGACAAGATCCGGATGTAATTATGATCGGTGAAATTAGAGATTCTGAAACTGCAAAAATTGCTCTCGAAGCTGCTTACACTGGGCATTTGGTATTATCTACATTACACACAGCAGATGTTAAAACAACTTTATTAAGGTTGCATGGTTTTGGATTAGATCCTTTTTTAATTAATCATTGTTTGAAAGGTGTTGTTGCTCAAAAGTTGTTGCCAATTCATCATAGTGATTCTGTTTTGGAACGTCAATTAAAGCAGGAGTCTTTATTAATTAAAACTACACCGGGACAAGATAAGATATTAGATCCACTCGCTTGTTTGGAGATGGGGGACTTTATTGGGGTTGATCAATAGATTTTTTTGACTGGAAATATTAAGGACTTTTGTTTGGTAAGATGTAATTGATATGCTCGTTTTATTTATGACAATATTATGAATATCTTGATTAAGTTTGTATTAGCAGTATATAGCTATTCATTTGAATGAATATAAAACTTTATAATTTGTTTTAAATATTTTTATTGTTGATGGTTTGGCGTGAGTTGAGTTAAATTTAATTGCCCATAATTTAATGTAGCCGTTTCATGATGTTGATTGGTCTTCGAAATTATTTTCTAGTAGTTTGTAGTATACATTTAAGATATCTTTTACTTTAACGCATATTATTTGAGGGAGTAATTATTTTTTTTAGGCTATTCTTTAAACGGGAAACCATTTGATTTCATTAATTCTCTTATAGACTTTACATGATAGCTTCCACACACAATAATTACCTTTTTGTTTGAAACAGGAAGTTCCTCTATTTTTGATAGAACGTTTTGATCCCTCACATATACAGATGCATCAGCCATTCTATTAAAAAAACCAGGTTTGTGCTTAGCTTTCATCCACGCTTCACCGGCTTCAGTTAAACATTTTCCTGGGACAATTGCAAAAAGTCCAATTCTTCCATCATAATCTTCTGTTAACAATGATTTAAATCCTGGTTGAAATTTTTCTGCAATTTCAATATATTCTGGCTCTAATGTTTTTCGATGTGATATTCTGATATTTACAAATGTTTTCCATATTTTAGCCAGAGATTCACCTTTATATGTTGGAGGGTTACTTCCTTCATCTGGAGTTAATGCTTTACCCGTATCATCGACTAACCATTGTGACAGGGTGTCTTCTTTCATCATTAAAGATCTTTCGCTTTTTGGTTCAAATGGGACAACAGTTGCCCCACTTTTTTCAGCTGCATTTACTGCAACAAACATTTCTCTATCATCCCAATTTGATCTATCCGCTAATAAAGCTTCATATAGTTCCACTAAAACAGCTGTATGTTTTCCGCCTGCTACGCTTATAGACTCTTTTAGCCAGTCATGAATTTTTTTATTTAAAAAAACTTCTTTTGAGCTATCGCCTGTATGGCTGGTGCCTAAAAAAATAATATTTCGACCTTTATATGTTCCTTCCAATTGGCTACAGCCTCTAGGGACTCCCGATATTGGATTGACAACCCCTTGTGAGCGGTCGATGTATAGCTTCTTATTATGTTGATTTGATATATGCATAATAAATATTTCCCATTATACAAAGTAGATAAACATTTTTTTAGTATGATAATGTTTTTTTTGTAGTGTTTTTTTTTTAGATATCTTTTTTTGTTTATAATTATTATTATGAGTTTAATGAGATTAAGATTAAATTTTAGTTTATGGTTTTGTTTTTTTCTATTTGCTTTTTCAGTTTATGGCGCTGCTTTTGAATTAGAAAAAGTTGTTGTGGGGTTGAGTCAGCCTTGGAGCTTGAGTTTTAAAACAGCATCTACAATTTTAATTACAGAAAAAGAAGGCGTTGTTTTAATTTATGATTTTGAAACAAAACAATTAAAAAAAATTAATCATAATTTATCTGTTCTTGAAGATGGACAGGGTGGATTAATGGATGTTTTATATCATGAGGGATATGTTTATGTTTCTTTTTCTGAAGATCGTGGAAAGGGGAAGTCTTCAACATCAGTTGGCAGAGCTCTTTTTAATGAAAGATACTTATCTTTTCAAGTTATTTTTAGAGCAGAGCCTGCAATAAATTCAGGTTATCATTTTGGGTCTCGATTAGTTGTTAAAGATAATTATTTATATGTAACGGCTGGAGAACGGGGTGCTGGGATGATAGCTCAAAATACTCAAAAACATCCTGGAAGCATTATTAGAATTCATCTCGATGGAGCTATTCCTGTTGATAACCCTCGATTTATAGATAAACCGGATTGGCTGCCTGAATTGTATCAAATTGGTGTTAGAAATCCACAAGGTATGGCTCTTTCTCCATATGATAATGTAATTTACATTAGTAACCATGGTGCGATGGGGGGAGATTGGTTCGGCAGGATTGAAAAGGGTGGGAATTATGGTTGGAAAATTTTAGGTTGGGGTGGAAAAAATTACTCTGGTCTACCCATAGGTCCAAAGTGGAAAGTTGGATATACAAAGCCTTTAAAATATTGGGTTCCTTCAATAGCGGTTAGTGCTATTGCTATTTATAAAGGAAATGCCTTTTCTGCATGGAATGGAACTGCTCTTATTACTTCTTTAAAAGATAAATCTTTAAGAAAAATTGATTTTTCAGACCCTAATTTAATTAAAGAAGAAATTATTTTTAAAAATAAAATAGGTCGGATTAGAGATATTAAAATCCATCCTGATTCTGGGAACATTTTTTTGTTATCAGATAGTGGGGTCCTTTGGCAAATGAATTAATTATTTTGACACTTTTGAATTGGCTTAGTACTATTCCGCTATGGATGACGATTTAGATCGAATTGCAGGTTTATTAGCAGCTGGTAAAGTGGGTATTTTTCCAGCTGATACTATTTATGGATTAACATGTATAGCCAGTAAGCAAGCTATGGATAAATTATTTGATCTTAAAAAACGACATTCAAAAAAACCTTTTTTGATGTTACTGCCAGGTTTAAAAAGTATTGAAGAATGGGTAGAGCCTTTATCAAGTGATCAATATCAGGTTCTTAAGAAATATTGGCCAGGCCCATTTACGTTTGTCTTTAAAAAAAGATCTACAGTAGATGATATTATTACAGCAGGTAAATCTACTATCGCTGTAAGGGTTCCTGATTTTCAGCCTGTTATTGATTTGTTAGGTTTGATTAATCAACCTCTCTTATCTACTAGTATTAACATTAGTGGGCAAGGAATTGTGGAATCACTGGATGATGTTGATAGTGATATCATGAAGAAGATTGATTTTTGTGTTGACTATATTAAGCCTATATACGGTGCAGAATCAACGTTGGTTGATTTATCAGTTTCACCATTTAAGGTGATAAGGCAAGGAGTAAAGCCATTCAATGAATGAGGATAGATTAGAAGAATTATCAGCTGTTTTTATTACGGATGGTCTAACTTATAAAGATGCTTTAAAGCGATATAAAAAGAGACGAAACGATTTAAAAAAACAGTTTAAGGGTCCTATTATTTTAAGAGGGGTTGAACGATCTATTGCAAACTCTCATGATTGGGTTCAATTAGATCATCTTTATGTTCAAGACCCCGTTTTTTTGTATTTTACAGGCTTAAATCAGTATAATTGTGCGATGGTTTTAGATTCTACGGGTAAAGATACGTTGTTTTTAGATTATAAGAACTTAGATGAAGAATTTTGGGAAGGGAAAGCCATTGGTTATGAGGAAGAAAAACTTAATGATATAAAATTATTACTTGGGTTTGATGAAATAGAACCTATTAATAGATTATATTCTTCTGTTTTTGAGCTTCTTTCTACTACTGAATTAACTACTCTATTTACGATGTGGTATGTTAGTGAAGGGCATAAAAAAAATAAAGAATCTGAATTTTATTTTTCTTTTAAACAAGAACTTGAGCTTAAAATAAAAGAGGCAGGGTTTAAATCTTTTGAAGTCTTATCGATAGATTCATTTACGTTTAAACGGTTAAAGTTGGATGACACTGATGTTAAAAATATGAACAAAGCAATTGATATTACCAAAATAGCTTTTGAAGATGTTTGTAAAAAGATTAAAACATTTGAAACAGAAACAGATATTTCTGGTTATATTAAGGGGGTTATACATTCGAATTCGTGGTTAGGTCTTTCATTTCCGCCTATTGTTGCATCAGGTAAAAATGCAGGGATATTACACTATAAAAAAAATAACTCGGTGCTTCAAGAAAATTCATTACTTTTGATGGATTTTGGTTGTCGGTATCAATCTGTTGTATCTGATTTAAGCCGAACAATACCTGTTAGAGGTAAATTTAATCCATTGCAGCGACTTTTATATCAGATTGTATTAGACGCTCAACGGCTGGTTGAAGAGCATGTTGCTCCTGGTGTTACGTTTCATCGCTTAAACGAGTTATGTTGGACTTTTATCGAAAATGCATTACAAGTAAGATTGCTTTTGAAAGGGGGTACAATGGAGCGGCATTATAAAACAAGACCGCATAATATAGGACATCTCATTGGACATAGTGTTCATGACGGTGATCCTTTTCGTTATTATAGTTCACAGCCTTTAGAGATAGGTATGGTTCTTACTAATGAACCCGGTTTATATGGTACTTTTGAAATGGAAATAGATGATGAATTTTATACAGAAACTTGCGGGATTAGAATTGAAGATCAGTTGCTTATTACGAAGAAGGGGTGCCAAAACTTAAGTGAGCATTGTCCTAAGTCGGTTGAGGCACTTGAGAACTTGCTAGCTTCATCTGATTAATAGCACATTCGAGCGCTAGATCGCCTTTAATAATACCTTTTTTTATTTCGACATCTTTTTCAGCTAATATTGTTAAGTTTGTTTTTAGTTCGTCCAAGCTATAACGTAATTCTTGTGCAATTAATTTAATGAAATAAGCATTTTTACGTAATGTTTTTGCCATTTGGTCTGCATTTTGGCGTTTAGCTTTCATATAAGTGATAAGATAGTAAAGCCGAAATGATGAAATAAATAATCCCATCAATTTTATTGGATCGTGTTGGTTTGATAAGAGGGTTGTTGTTATTGTATAGACTTTATTATATTGGCGCTTTTTTAAAGCTTCTGTTAATTGGTATGGAGTGGCTTTAGAGTCGCCTGATAGAGCATTAATGTCATTGATATCAATGGTTTCTTTGTCATTTAAAAAAACTAATAAGGTATTTATTTCAGCATTGCATTGCTCGAGAGAGCCTGCGGCTAATTGTTCTAAAGCAAATAAAGCATCTTGATTTATTGTTTTTTGATGAGCTTTTAAGCGTTGTTGGATCCATTGGAGAACTTTATTTTGTTCCCAATCTTTAAACGCGTTAAATTGTTGTGATGAGGCTTCTTTTTTTAGTAAACTTACAAATTTTTTGCGCTGGTCTAATGTTTGTGTCGCATAAATAAGCATTTTAACATCTTTATTTTGATGAGATTTAAAAAGTAAGCTTAACGCTTTTTCTTCTTTCGTATCGCATTTTTTTAGTAAAAAGAAAGGATTTTTCATAATGATTAGTGTTTTACTAGCAAATAATCCAGTTGATTGTGTTAATTCAATTAATTTTGCAATTTCAAATTGGCCTTCTAAATATTCAATTTGGTAATCTGAATGGCTTTTAATTGTTTTTTGGACTGCTTCTCTAATTAAAAATGTTTCTTCACCAAAATAAAATGTAAGGAGCTGACTCATAACTTTATTTTAGCATTTTGAAAATACCGTTACTAGAGACAGTGTTTTCTTTATTTGATGTTGCTTCTTTATAAATTTGGTTTAAGACTTTTAATAGATCAGGGCCTTCTATTTCTATTGTTAGTGTTTTTGATGTTACTGTTTTTGAGACATTAAAATAATTTCCCATAATTATATAATTATCTTCAGTATTTTCATATTTAGAATTGATATTTTTGGCTATTGTTTTTGTATATTCTAATTTGTCATCAGATAAGCTAAGTTCTTCATGCCAGTTAATTGGATCAGCATTTTTTTTCATAATAGTCTTTTTAGGTGATAGGGAACTTTGTAATTTTGGTGAAAAATTTGAAATAACGTCTTTTATATAAAGTCTTAATTCTTGTTTTTGTATACTTGAGATTTCTTTTAGTAGTTTAGCAGCTTTTAACCCTGTTCCGTGTGCTGTTTTGGAAGGGCATTCTATTTTATTGTCTCTAATAGGACCTACGTAAGGTAGTGTTTTTTTCATATTTAAACCATAAAACTGTATTTTTTGATTAGTGTTTAAACTATAACTTAAAAAGAATAAAAAAATAAAATTTACTCATAATTTTTTGTTTAGGAGATTTTACTATGGAAATAGCATAAGCAACAAGTAATTATTTTGACTTTTTTAGCATGCAAATTTGTGTAGGTAGTTTTAATTTGGTTTATATTTAAGAGCTGTTGGACATTGTTTATATAAGTAAGTTATAAACTTTATACAGTTTTTTTGGTGATATTTATATTGTCTAAATTCTATTATTGAAAATGTTTAATACTTTTTTCTTGTGGGTATCATTAAATACCCGAATAGGAAGGGTGGGCTAAAGATGACCATTATGGTCATCTTTTTTATTGTTAAATAGTTTTTATTTTTGTACTATTTAGCCGTGTCATCTCAAAATAAATTGCTTATATTTTTAATATTTTTTTTGTTTTTAGGGATAGGGGTTCAATTTTTTCAAAAATATTTTATCTCTCACCCTATTGAAATTATATCTGAAGATGATTCTTTTAATCTTGATAGTAGGCAGCAGACTAAAAATGATTTCACTCAGGTAAGAATTCATATCGCGGGTGCAGTAAAGCAGCCTGGCGTTTATGATGTTAGTTCTAATTTAAGGGTACTGGATGTTATACAGTTAGCAGGTGGGGTTGAAGCTAACGCTGATTTAGATAAATTAAATTTAGCTAAAAAGGTCAGTGATGGACAGCGTATTTTAGTTAAAAAGAACAAACATATTTCGCGTTCATCATCACTTAATATAGATCCTGATCGAGTAAAGGTTAATTTGAATTTTGCGAATAAAGAGCAGTTGATTAGTATTCCAGGGATTGGTCCCAAAACAGCTGATTTAATTTTGATTTATCGAAACGAATTGGGTTATTTTACATCATTAGATCAACTCTTACAGATTAAAGGTATAGGCCAAAAAACATTGGAAAAATTAAAAGTTTATTTAAACATATAAAAAAGGGCAGTTTATACTGCCCTTTTTTAGTGGTTATTTAGTTTATATTATTTAGAATCTTGTACTGCTGCTGCCCAAATAACTACACCAAATGCTGTTTTATTAATTAAATCAGCAAAGTTATAGATGATATTTAAAGCACCAGTATCAATGGTTCCTAATAAATAACCAAGAACATAACCTAATGGATAAATTGCCCAACCTACAGTTACGATAAGCCGTAACGTATTAAATGCCATCTGACAGGCAGGGCTTCCACTACTTGCATTAACACTTGCAGCTTCGCCTAAGAAAATTTCATAGATAATATAGATCCATGCGATGAATCCAAAAAAGAAGCCAATTGAAGCGTTCATTACACCAGTTTCACCAAGGTAACCAAAAACTAGCATCGCTGTTGATGCTATTAATAGTTTCCAAAACAAAGTCATTCTTACCTTAGTTACTGCAGCAAGGATGAGGTAAAACTCAACAATTTGAAGTGGTACAGTTATGATCCAATCTACGTAGCGAAGTACAGTTGGTGTTTCACCTGATGTGATCCATGCACCTCTCATATATAGATAATGCCAAAATGCCACACCTGTTACCAATGCAGCAACACTTAGTGACGTTTTCCATTTTCCTTTAACGTCAAATCTTTCTAAGATAAAAAAGACCGTTGATGCTAGCATGGCAGATGTTGCCACCCAAAACGATATTCCGACAAAATCCGTAGCGCTTAGTGAATATTCCATAAATTGCCTCCTTTTTATTACTATTAGCTACAACCCAATAAGTACATCTGTAACATTACATTATAGCAAAAATTAGATTTCTTTACAAAAATGTAACATTTTTTATTATGTCCACCTATACCCTTAAGAAAACTTTTTTAAACATTTTTTTTTTGTGAATCAACTTTGTACACGAGGAATGTGCTTAAATAAAGCCTTAATTTACTCTCATAGAGAGGTTTATTCTTGGTTAGATTCTTTATTTTGGCTATACTAACAATATATCACCTATGGAGATTATTTTGACTGCAAAAGAAACTTTACAAACCGTTTTTGGTTATGATTCATTTCGTCCGTTTCAAGAAACAATTATTGAAGGGTGTATTGCTGGGGAAGACCATATTGTTATTATGCCGACTGGAGGCGGTAAATCGTTGTGTTATCAAATTCCAGCTTTAGAACGTGCTGGCTGTGCCATTATTATTTCTCCTTTGATTAGTTTGATGCAAGATCAAGTTCTTAGTTTAAAACAATTGGGTGTTGCTGCTTCATTATGGAATTCGACATTAAGCTATGATGACGTTCAAGATTTAAAACAACAAATAAAAAGTAGTAACGTTAATTTATTATATGTTTCCCCTGAACGGGTCGTTATGGATGATTTTTTAGTTTTTATGGCGGATATTCCGATATCGTTAATTGCTATTGATGAAGCTCATTGTATTTCGGAGTGGGGACATGATTTTAGACCATCTTATCGCCATTTAAAGCAATTAAGATCGGTTTTTTCGACAATTCCCTTCATGGCTTTAACCGCTACTGCTACAGGACGAGTTATTCGGGATATTCAGGAATCGTTGAATATGCAGGGTGCTAAGGTTTATAAAAGTGGTTTTAATCGTCCGAACTTATATTATGAAGTCAGACAGAAAAAAAATACGATGGCAGAACTTTTATCTTTTCTTTCTAACAGACAGGATCAAGCGGGTATTATTTATTGCCAATCTCGAAAAACAGTTGAAAGTATGACTGAAAAGTTATGTTCGCAAGGATTTAATGCAAAAGCCTATCATGCAGGTCTTTCAACACTGGAACGTGAAAAAAATCAAAATGACTTCATATTTGATGAAACTTTAATTATTGTTGCTACCATTGCTTTTGGAATGGGTATTAATAAATCAAATGTTCGTTATGTAGTTCATTATGATTTACCTAAAACAATAGAAAACTATTATCAAGAAACAGGGCGGGCAGGTCGTGATGGAGTTGATAGTCATTGCTTGTTATTTTATTCTTATGCAGATCGCTTTAAACATGAAAAGTTTATTGCTGAAGTTTCTGATGAAAAAGAACGGCATCAATTAACATTTAAACTTAATCAAATGATTGATTTTGCAGCTAAGCCAAGATGTAGAAGGAAGCAATTACTTGCATATTTCGGTGAAGAAGATATATCCATAGAGTGTTCGTTTTGTGATGTTTGTAAGAACCCACCAAAAGAAGTTGATATAACAATTTTAGCTCAAAAAATATTGTCGTGTATTTATCGTGTGAATCAAAAGTTTGGTATGGTTATGATTGTTGATGTGTTACGTGGTAGCGAAAACAGTAAATTAATAGGTTTTGGTCTTGATAAATTAAGTACATATGGAATTGCGAAAGATACTTCAAAATCAGATTTAATGGATATAATGGGTCATTTAATTTATTTGCGGTATGTTCATGTTGTAGGTGATGATTATCCTATCGTTAAACTTACTCAATCCTCATGGGATGTATTAAAAGGTGAGAAGACAGTTTCTATGCCAATTTTTGAAAAGGGTAAAGTAAGACAAAAGAAAGTGCAAACTATTACTCAACACTTGCCTGCAGATGACAACCTTTTTGATCAATTACGTCATAAAAGAAAAGATATTTCTATACGATTAAATGTGCCTGCATATATAATTTTTCATGATAAAACATTAAAAGAAATGGCCACAATAAAACCTCGAACTATGGATGAGTTACTTACTGTAAGCGGTATTGGAGCCAAAAAGGCTGAACAATATGGAAAAGAGTTTTTAAACGTTATTAATTAATCGTGTATTTATATTAATATTAAGCAGATGGTATATGAAATTAAAAATAGTCCTATTTGTGCTAGAAGAGTATTTAATTCTTTTTCTTTTTTTATCCATATTTGACTAATCATATAAGCACTTAAGGCTCCTAAAATTATGATAAGAGCTAGATCTTGCTGGTTTAATGATTGTGTAAACACAACAGCATAAGACACCATTATGCAAAGGCTATATTCTAATTTACCAAATAATTGACCTAAGCGAACAACAATTGTTTTTTTATTGTTTTTTTTGTCTTCTGTATAATCTCTTACATTGTTTACGACTAAAAGTGCTGTTGCGATAGCCCCTAGCCCTAACCCTAAATAGAATGCATCTAAAGACCATGTTGTTGATTGGATAAAAACCGTACCCATCACAGCAATAGGACCAAAAAATGCGAGTACAAATAGATCAGCAGTTCCTGTATAGGCTAAAGAAAAAGGGCTGCCTGTGTAAAGAACAGCACAAATGATGCTTATTATTCCTATTATTAAAATTGGCCAACCTGCTTTGTACACTAATAATAAACCAAATAAAAAAGCGCATGATAACGTAATAATAGTTGCTCTTTTCATTTGGGTTTCTGTAATGTGTCCTGCTTGAACCATACGCTGAGGTCCTATTCTGCCAGGGCTATCGCCACCTTTCTTAAAATCGAAATAATCATTAGCAAAGTTTGTGCCTATTTGAATTAAGATTGCGCAAAGTAAGGTAATAACTGAAAAGGTTACATCAATTGGTCCTAACTCAGTTGCAATTGATAAGCCTAGTAGAACAGGGCACAAGGCTGCTGTTAAGGTTTTGGGTCGTGTTGCTAAAAGCCAATATTTAACTGCCATAACAGTAATTTATATCTTTTTCGATTTGTTGGATAAGTTGGTCTGTTGATTCAAATTTTTTATGATTTCTGATCTTTTCTTCAAGAAATACATCAATCTCTTGATTATATATAGATGTATTAAAGTTTAGAATATGGATTTCAATTGCTGTAAAATTGCTATTGAAAGTGGGCTTGTTTCCAATATAGATCATCGCTTTATAGGTTTTTCCTTTGATGCTTGTTTTTCCTTTATACACCCCATATTGTGGAATACATTTGTTGGCCTCAACTTTGATATTTGCTGTCGGAAATCCAATTTTTTTTCCTCGGCCTTCACCTTCTATAACTATTCCTTTTATTAGGTAAGAGTGTCCGAGCCACTCAATTCCTTGATTAAAATTGGTTTCTGTAATTGCTGTTCTGATAATTCGACTTTTTACAAGCTGTTCTTTATATAAAAATGGCTCTATTTCAATGATTTCGATATTATTTTGTTTTCCCCATAATTTTAAGGTGTCGATATTACCTTCTCTTTTATGCCCATAATGATAATCATAACCTACTACAATTTTTTTTGGGTTGATTTCGGATAGAATAATCTTGTTTAAGAAGTCCTCTGCAGACATTTCTGATATGTTTTTAGTAAATTCTAATGTAAAGAGTTGAGGAATATAAAAAGGAAGTTCCTTTGCTGTTGTTAAGCGCTGGACATTAATATTTTTAAGGATGCTTATGGGGTGGGGCTCAAATGTAAGTAATGCATCTGCTTGATTTAATAACTGTTGATGGCCTAAGTGAATTCCATCAAATACACCAAGTCCTAAACAGTTTATGTTAGGGATTTTATCTTTTGAAAATCGTAAATTAAACTTCGACATGAGTATTATTATAAATTTGATCAAGTCTATTAGACAATTCTAGATACCATGGTTTATCGTCAATTTCAGTTTCTAGATTTGATAAATAAGGGACTGATCCTAGTATTTTAATTCCACTATGGTGTTCAATTATTTTAGGATTATCTTTTAAAATTAAGTCATTTTTTTGATTTGGTTGACTTTGATTTGCAATAATGCCTAATATTTTAATATTATTTTTTTTGCATTGTTCTACGGTTAGTAATGTATGATTTATTGCCCCTAACTCATTTGAAAAAACAATTAATACAGGAATATTTAATTCTTTTATGAGATCAAGTGTAGTGATTTTATTATCAATTGGCATCATAATGCCTCCAGAACCTTCCACTAGGACTTGCTTGAAATCGGATTTAAGCTTTAAATAACTTTTTTTGATAATATCTATATTGATTTTTATATTTTCTTCTTGAGCAGCCAAGTGGGCTGATGCTGGGAGTTTGAAATGGTAGGGGCAGATATCTTTGAGGTATTTTGTATAATCATGTTTTGATTGTCCCATTATTTTCCAATGTAATTGAATATCTGGCGAAAACTCATTGGATCCTGTTTGAATCCATTTTTGGGTGATGATTGAGTGATGATTAAGCAAGAAATAGCGTGCAATAAAGCCAGTAATAATACTTTTTCCTACATCTGTGTTTGTTCCTGTAATAAACATGATTTTTATTATAAAGGGTTGGGCTTGCTTTGTTAAAGGTTAGTTGAGTATGTTTCACGTGAAACATGTTTATTTATCAGTAAGTTGCTTGTTTAAATTTATTATTTTTTCAATTTTTTTTTGTTTGAAGCTTGTTATTTTAGATAATTATATCTATTAAGAAATTTCGATGTTTATGATTTGTTGATTTGCTACACATTGCTTTTAATTCAAAAAGAGGGAGCTATAAAATGATAACAAAAAATGAGGAAACTATTGCTATAAATTTAATTCGTAAAGAAGGTGAAGCGCCTGCAACATTTGAGATTCCTTCGTGTGCTAAATGTACGAAAGCGTGTCAGAAATGTCGATTAAACTTTATGATGAATTTGGCAACTGAGGATAAACCAATGGAATCCCCTATTTCAATTTCTGCTAATTAATTTTATGTAAGTTAAAAAAATATAAACGCCCCCAAATTGTGGGGGNGTTTTTTTATTAGTACGTTACTTTTTATGGTACGTTAATTTTTAAGCATTTAAGGCTTGTTCGAAGTCAGCTTGGATATCATCGATATGTTCTAGGCCTACTGAAACACGAACCATATCTGGTTTAACACCGGCTTTTAATTGATCTTCTTCTTTTAATTGTGAATGCGTTGTTGAAGNAGGGTGGATTACTAATGTTTTTGCGTCTCCAACATTAGCTAAATGGCTTGCTAATTTAACGNANTCAATAAATTTTTTACCTGCTTCGTAACCACCTTTTACTCCAAATGTAAAAACAGATGGGAATTGGTTATTTAAATATTTTTTGCAGTTTTCATAACTTGGATGATCTTCAAAACCAGTATAATTAACCCAATCTATTTTTGGGTGATTTTGTAACCATTCAGCAAGTTTTTTAGCATTGCTTAAATGTTTTTCCATTCTTAATGGAAGTGTTTCGAAGCCTTGAATGAAATGAAAAGCATTATTAGGGCTTAGAGACATTCCAAGGTTTCGTAATCCATGTACACGTGCCTTGATGATAAAAGCAATATTTCCTACACCTGGGAAATCTCCAAATGTATCCCATAACATCATGCCGTGGTAACGTGGATCTGGTTCAGTGAACTCTGGGAATCGACCTGATGACCAATCAAAATTGCCTGAATCTACGATAACACCACCAATTGATGTTCCATGTCCACCAATCCACTTTGTAAGAGAATGAATAACGATATCAACACCATAATCAAATGCTTTAAATAAACCTGGTGCAAATGTGTTATCAACCATTACAGGAATTTTGTGACGGTGTGCTTCGTCGCAAACAGCTTGAATATCTAAAACATCACCTTTAGGGTTTCCGTATGTTTCAAAATAAACAAGTTTTGTATTTTCTTTTACTAATGGAGCTATTTTTTCAGGTGTTAAATCTTCAACAAAGTCAACAGTTATGCCCATTTTTGGTAATGAATAACGAAACATTGTATCTGTTCCACCATAAAGTGATGCTGATGCAATGATGTGATCGCCAGCACTTAAAATAGTATGAATTGCTAAGAAAATAGCAGACATTCCACTTGCAGTACAAAGAGCTGCTTTTCCGCCTTCTAATGCAGCGCAGCGTTTTTCAAGTACATCAGTAGTAGGGTTCATAATTCGAGTATAAATGTTGCCAAACTCTTTTAATGCAAATAAGTTTGCTGCTTGTTCAGTATCTTTAAATACAAAGCTTGTTGTTTGGTAGATAGGAACTGATCGAGACCCTGTTGCTGGATCTACTTCTTGGCCTTCATGCAAGGCAATTGTTTCTAGTTTTTGTGACATAAAATCCTCCTTTAATAGCCTTAATCATAAAACAGGATTGCTGTTTGCTCAAGTGAACTTAGATTAGCTCATTTATATATTATATTTTAAACCTATTGAAATGATCGGTTTTTTTGATAATGATTCTCTTTTTTGGGCATTAGTATTAGAATTCCCAACAAATGTTTTTGTCATTAATGAAAGCTTTTTATTAAGATTATATTTATAGGACATGTTTAAATACCAATTATTTTTAGCATTTACTGTTAGGCGAAATTTAGATTCTAATTTTTTATATCTTGGGTACCAACCATAGGTGATCTCTTGATGGCTTCTATCTCCAAATGTGGTGAATTCATATGCTAGAGAGAATAGTTGATTTTTTCTAAAAAAAAGTTCAATTTGTTGTGTTACAGCGTTTCCCATTAAAAATGGTGTAAGTTCTGGACTATAAAAAGTATAGTTTCCTATTGTGAACTTTCTGAATGTAATGGTTTCGTTTTTTTGTTTTATTGGCATGGATAGAATAGAGGATAGGATGAATTGAGTTCTTAAGTTGTCTATGTTTAGCGTATGACCTTGTAGATTTATATTTCTAATATAATGTAAAAAATCGTTTCCTGACTGTGTTGGTTTTATTGATAGATATATCAATGTAGCAAGATGTATTCCTACATAATCATTTAGAGTTATTCTTGAAATATTTTCTTCAATTAAACTTTGTTGTAGGAGTTTATTTTTTTGTATATATCCTGCATTTGTTCCTTGACCTGAAATAAATGCTTTTTTGTACGGAGTGCTTATGTAAATATATCCATTTGTAGATGCGCTTCCATTAATGGTGGAAAATAAATACAAATCGAATAATGATGCATTTTGAATGGTGCCTGTTTCAAAGTTAGTAAATTGTCCAAAATAATCAAATGTGTTGGCATGTCCAACTTCATGAATGGTTATATAGCTTCCTATACTAAAAATGGTGAAGTCAACAATTAAATAGGACGATTTTAATAATTTATTGATATATGTAGGTTTTCTGTTGTACTTTCTATCTGTAAAATCGTAGATGCTTGTTCTTATTGTTTGAATCGAATTTACAAGTTCAATTGCACCTTCAACATTTGTTCTATTAAAACGGTATAATGTTGTTAATTCAATTGCTTTTGATTCTTGGGTCATCCAACATAAAGCTAATAATATGGTAAAAATTATATTGTTAATTTTGGTTTTCATTTTTATTTTTTATTATGGTACTTAAAATATTATTATATAAACCTTTTATTTCTTCTGTTACATTAATCATATCACCAGGTTTTATTTCTTTACTTGTAAATGGGTCTTTCTCTAAAAGTACTTTTAGTAAATATTCACCTTCTTTAACTTGTTGATATAAAGAGTTTTCATGGTAAATTTTCGGCCCTAGTAAAATGATTTTTTCGTTCTCTGGTAGATCTGGTGGACACATATATGAAATGGGACATTCAAAAACACGGTCAAGATAGTCAAGCCCTTTTTCAATTCTGTTAGGATCACCATATTCTATTTTACTAATATAGTCTTTAATCTCATCTTCAAGTTTTTTTCCAAATTGTTTTATATGATAATCTTTTAAGTACTTAATAAAGTCATCAGCTAAATCACCTTCTAGTCTATTAATAAATCTTATTTTTTCCGTGTTATCGGTAATTTTTTCTATATTTTCAGAACAAATAGTTAATAGATCTGAGGGATTTAATTTTTCTTTTAAGGCAATAATTAAGTGAGTTTTATTTTCATCAGATATTTTACTTAGAACATCTTTAAGATAAGAAATTTTATTTTCAAAATTTTGGTTTTCCCATATCTTAGAAATTAAAAGTTTTAAAGCATCAATATTTGTTAGTGGTTTTTTTATTAAATTTAAAAAAGTGGATTTTGAAATTTTGGATTGAATACTTATAATTAATTCAACTCTTTCTATATCATTTACTTGATCTAAAGTATTACTAATAATTTCTTCTTGTTTTGTTTCGTCAATTTTATCGATAGTATAATTGGTAAATTTTACCTTTTTTTCAATATCGTTTAAATTTTTTAGATTTTCACAAAAAATAGTCAATAAATCCTCTTGAGCTAAGTTGTTGTTTGAATAAAAAGTTAACTTCATTAAATAATTAAAAAAACGATCTTTATCTTTTAAATTTGGTTCAAGTTTTTTGATACAATCTTTTATAGCCATAGTATCTGTTTGTTTTTTTATTAATCTTTCAATGAACATATCTAAGTCGGTTTCTTGTAGTTCTTGCTGATTTTTCCAAATAATGTTCTCATAATTGTTTTCAATAAAGAGATTAAATAGACTCAAATGAAGTTCTTTGTTTAGCTTTTTTATAATATCTACTAGTTTATTGTTATCTTTTAGAATAGTTTCATAGAGAAAATTAGAAATGTTTTCATCTGGAATATAGCCTTGGAGGGTAAGAGTTAATCTTATTTTTTCATCATCTTTTATTATCCCTGCCATTGTTGTATTAAAAATTTTTAATAAAGACTCATTATTAATATTCTTTCTAAATTGAATAAACCACTCTATTTTATTTTGATATTTCATATTAT
>NZFK01000034.1 GCA_002690645.1 Rickettsiales bacterium | reverse complement strand
GTTTGAAAAATCATTTTCGAGTGTAAATTGATAATTAATTTCACCATATATATTAATAAAATGTTTAAATTCATCTCCATTACATGATCTAAAATACATACTAAACAATATTAATTTTTCATCATCTCGCAAATAATTAATTAATTTGTCGTTACTTAAATCATCCTCAGAAAAAACAGAATGTTTACTTTTCTTAGATAAAAGTGATGTACAATTAGGATCGTCTTTAAAGAAATATAAAATAGAATCATAATTAGGCTCTGGTTTTTTCTTTAAAACCGCACCCATAGTTCTATCAATCCCCAAATCGGAATTGGTAGTAGTGGCAGCAACTAAACTAGCAGAAGTATTATCAATAGTAACAATATCTCTAGAACAAATTTTATGACCCTTAGAAATTGGACATAAAAATTTTTGAAAAATGCTATTACAGTTACTTTGAGATAAAATAAATAACTCCCTTAATAAGTTCTAAAAAATTATCGTATCAAACCACAAAAAAATTACAATCACCTCAACCAGAAAACGAAAGCAATACCCAACAAGCAAAGCATCCCTAAGCAAGCAAAGCGATGCGCCAGCGAGCAAAGCATGCCTCAGCAAGCAAAGCGATGCGCCAGCGAGCAAAGCATCCCTAAGCGAGCAGAGCGATGCGCCAGCGAGCAAAGAGCAATGCCCTTCCAGCAAGTTCCAAAAAATCTATTCAACTGAGCGACAAGAGTGCTTTAGATTCGCAATTATTTCGCAAGGCGCATAATGGAAATTATGCAACTGGAGAAATACTTGTGAAGATGAAGTGCTATTGTCGTGAAGTTGGCTGGGGTGGCTGGATTCGAACCAACGATCGCGAGACCAAAACCCGCTGCCTTGCCGCTTGGCTACACCCCATCAAAGGAAGTTATATTATATATAAAGGTCGAAATTTTTTAAAGAATAAGATTTAAATAAAAAACTATTTCTCTAGTTGAGCGTGAATCATTCGAATAATACCTTTAATTTTCTTCTGAATGAGTTCATTTTCAGTTAAGTGGTAAGCCCTATAAAAGTAATCCACTGCATTTTCAAAATTATTCAAGGCAAGGTAAACAATCCCAAATTGGTGATAAACATCAAACTTATTTTCAGAAATCGTTTCCAATTTCTTTAAAACAGGTAACATTAATTTATATTTTTGTTTATAAGTAAAGATATTTAATTGCATTTTAAGAGCCTCAATATGGTTAGGTTCAATATCAAGAATCNTTTTTATATTACGTAANGCTAACCCAATTTTTTTACGTGCAAGGTGATATTGCGCTAAAAATAATAACGGTTCAAGCTTATTAGGGTCATATTTTANTATATCCTCACATTCAAGAATAGCTTCGGACGGAAACCGAGAGTCATAATTTTTATAATAAGCTTTATAATCTGAAATAGGATCATATTTATGTTTTAANTCATAAAGCTGAAACACATCAGGAGGCGAAATATCAACAGCTTCTCGTCCAAAATAAACCAACNCATATTTACAAGATGCACAAAAAAACCGATTATTTTGTGTTAACCAATGTTGTCTAGTCCTTATTTTTTTACATTTAAGACAATATCGGTAAATCACGGTATTTGTAGTATGAAAGCATGTCTAATATATGTTGTGCAGCTTGTTGTTCAGCTCGTTTTTTATTTGAAGCATCTCCTTGCGAAACAAGNTAAACATCATCAATTTTAATTGCAGCTTCAATATGAAACACTTTTTCATGNTCCGGTCCCTCTTCTCTAACAATTCGATAATTAGGTAATTCAATTTTACTTTTCTGACAAATCTCTTGTAAAAGAGTTTTATGATCAAAAAAATCTCCCGAATCAATCATATTCGAAAATTTCTTATAGGATGTAAGAAAAAAGTCTTTAACAATNTCCATACCTTGATCAATNTAAATTGCCCCTAATAANGCCTCGTATGCGTTGGCTAAGATACTATCTTTTTGATGCCCTCCAGATTTTCGTTCCCCAAACGACATAATCAGAAACTCACCTAATTGAATATCAATTGCTAATGTAGTTAAAAATTGATCTGANACTATTTTAGAGCGTTTCTTTGACAATTCACCTTCAGACAAATGTTTATAATTTGTAAAAAGATAATCACTAACAACAAATTTNAATACAGAATCCCCAAAAAACTCTAATCGTTCATTATANCCCAAATCACTATCTTTATGTTTAACATAAGAACTATGTGTTAAGGCTTCTTTAAGGAGTTGCTTATCGTTAAATACAAACCCTAAAACATGCTGAAATTTTTCAATATCATGGTCATTTAAATCAGTCATAAATTATTTCTTTTTTTTAAGTAAGACGCTTAAACANACGTTCAATAGCTAAATATACCCCTAAATAAAGAGCAGTAAACACAACACCTAGAACAATNCCTAAACAAGTACGATACAAGGAAATTTCAAGTGGTGTATGCGTATGACAAAAAGAGTTTAATAAAGATATTAATGCAACCGACCCAATAACGTTAAAAAACCAAATCCAGCTCCTATTAAGTTTTTTATCAACAAGCAAAAAAGTCAAAAACAAAAACGGATACCCGATCAAAAACTCTTTCGTACGAGGTCTCACAAAAAANAAATTTTCTAGCATGGCCCTAAAATTAGTTTCAAAACCAAAAGTAGGTAAGAAGAAAGAATTCCCACTTCTCAATATCAAAATAACAACAAAAAACACAATAAATAACATTGATAATAATCCAGCTGTTCGAACAGGCGCATAATAAAGCCNTCTNAATACAAACATTAACGAGGTAATTCTATTAGGACTTAAATAGAAAAATAACCCAATAATAAGAATNGGTAAGATNAAAGAAAACTTAACACCCCAAAAAGCATTTACGTTAAGAATATATTTTAAGTCAGACAAGAAACTAACGACAAAAAAGGCTCCGATTAAGCATATACAAATAACTTTAATCAAATAAACGAACATACTTAAAATACGATTAGTCCAATCGTCATTCATAACTTTTTGTGGAAATTGTGAAATAATAGCAAGGCAAGGAAATAATGTTGCCGAGAAAAAGGCCATAATACTATTCCAGATATAGCCATAATTAAATAAATAAGAAAAGTACATCGATATGGAAAAGACAAAATAAGTCAAAAATAATTGACCAATAGAAAATTCAATAAAATAGCTAACAAATAATATAATCACACTAAAAACAGCAACACTAATAATCATAAGTTCCCATTGCTTAGCTGGCTTATATTCTTTGACGGGATATTGTTCTAGTGAATTAATGTAAAGACCTTGTTGAATCAAATTATTATATAGTTTATCTANAAAGGAAATATTATAGTCAATCAAACTTGCAGACTCATATTTTTTATATATNGGATGAATGAATAACAAATCAATNCCTCGTTCTTTTGCTGCTCTAAGATATCTATTTAGAAGTTTTTGTTCTGTGTAGTTTGGCATTTCATCAATAGGTACACTGTGAACACGTTTCAAATTATGATACAAGTTTTTGGATAACTGGTTTATTCCATATTGATCAAAAAACTCAACAACTCCTAAATTCAGTTGTTTATCAACCATTTTTTTACTAATCANTTCTAATTGTGTAGGATAGCCTAGAACAGAATCCCCATCAAAAATAATTAAACTTTCAGGTGATATATCTGTGAAACTCAATAGTTTTTGCGAAACGAGCTTTTCAGTTAAGCGATTAGAGTTTTTTAATCTCACAACAGTTTTAAAGTCCATTGATTTAACCAACTGTAAGTTACGTGAGGAAATACCTAACCCTAAGTTCATTAAGTCTTCTTTTTCGTCTAAAACTTGTAAAATAAATTCACTTCCAATCCGTTTAACTTTATCAGCGCCAAATTCTACGTTTAAGAAAGAGCGTATATAATCAAAATCGGCAGTTTTTTCGATAATAATGTAAAAATGATCAGGTTTAGGTTTTTGTTGCTTATATAAGTTATTNAGTAAAAATCTATTAATATGTCCGATCCGATACATATTCATAATNTCAGACCCTTGTAAAACAGTAATTCTTCCCTCGTTGACTAAATCGTTTAATGTATCCTCTTCAAGACTTATCGTAGTNACGTTACCTTCATCTTTAAGCCTTTTCAAAACATCTTCTAACCGTTCACCACCTCGCAGNGANAGTTCTTTAATTTCATTAAGTGACATAACAATTTCGACACTATTATCAGATGCCTCAAATTGAAAGCGGCGNATAGTAACAGTAAAACTTGTAATAAAAGCAATAAATAAAATTATATAAAAGATTAATTTGAAGTACTTATTTTCAACCATATCAAATAGTTTAGCTNAATTAAGANTTTTTTTTTAGTAGAATTTATTCATCAGCTTTGGATCTAAGTTTAGAGTGTATAAAATCATCAATTTCACCATCTAAAACATGAGCAACATTACTTGTTTCAAATTGTGTTCTTAAGTCTTTAACAAGTTTGTAGGGATGCAACACATAAGACCGTATTTGATTCCCCCATGAGTTACTTGTTACGTTTCCGCGTAAATCTTGTATCTTTGAAATATGATTTTCTTTCATTAACATCATAATTCTAGACTTCAAAATTCCTAATGCTGTTTNTTTATTACTTAATTGTGATCGACTNGCTTGAGATGTTGCGACCAAACCAGTTGGCAAATGAGTAATTCGAACAGCAGAATCCGTTTTATTAACATGTTGCCCACCTGCTCCACTAGCGCGAAAAGTATCAATTTTTAAATCTTTCGTATCAATATCAACATCTGAAACATCATGTTTNATTTCAGGTATAACATCAACAGATGCAAACGATGTTTGTCGTTTATTGTTAGCNTTAAAAGGAGAAAGTCTAACAAGTCGATGAACACCAATTTCTTGTTTCAGTAACCCAAAAACAAATTGTCCTTTTACCATCATAGTAACAGATTTTATTCCTGCTTCATCACCAACAGCTTCGTCNATAATTTCATATNAAAACCCTTTCTTTTCGATCCAACGTACATACATCCTNAACAACATTTGTGCCCAATCTTGGGCATCNGTACCTCCAGCTCCTGAATTAATAGAAAATACAGCATCAAAATGATCATATTCGTCGGAAAGCAAAGAAGTAATCTCAAGCGCATCTATTTTTTCTTTAAATTGTTCAAAAACCAAATTATATTCTTTATTTAGGGCCTCATCTAATGAAACAGTTTCATCTTCTTTAACTAATTCGATAAAAGTATCTAAATCAGCTTTTTGTTCTTCCAAACGCTGGTACTCTTCAACNATTTTTTTTTGTTTTGATAGTTCACTTAAAATGGAATTAGCGTNNGGGTTATCAACCCAAAAACTATCGTCACTTATTTCAACTTCTTTTTCACGAATTTTGGACTTTATTTGAGCAATGTCAAAGATAGTCTCCAAGCAAGAAAAACTTTTCAACATAATCTTTAAATTGGCTTTCAAATTCAATCATTATATTCTCCTCTTTANCTTATGAGTACCCATCCATCTTTCACAAGAATATCTGCATGTTTCCACTTAACAGTTTTTTTCAAACCATTTTTTTTCTAAAACTACTTTTTCATTTCTTCCATACTTTTTATCACTCGACNCNGACTGAATTTTCTCAACTTTATTTGTTTGAACATTTTTTAAATTAACAGGAGCTAAATCAACATCCTCTCTCATTACTAAATTAGCTCTGTTTATTGTTTTGATAGATTCTTCTGCAATTGAAAAAACTAACCCTTTAAACATTTCAAAAGCTTCTCGTTTATATTCCATCAAAGGATCACGTTGTCCCCATGCTCGAAGTCCTATCCCTTCTCTAAGAATGTCCATGTTATATAAATGATCCATCCATTTTCTGTCTAATGTCGTTAAAAAGATTCGTTTGGTAACCAATTCCTCAAAAAGACCTTCAGGGTGTTCCTGCTTTTTAAAGTTATAAAAAGAAACCATAGCGTTTACAACAAGTTCAACAAAATTCACTTTTTTATAAGAATCATTTATTAATTCGGCAAGATTTTTNATTGGAAANTACTGCTGACATTCGGTAATAAGTTCTTCTCTAATAGCATCATCAGCTAAATCTTTTACGTCATAAGAATTAATNATTTGTGACATCAATTCTGTTGAATGATCAAAAAATAAGTCGTCCATCTTTTCCTTTGCTAAAATACGATATCTTAATGCGTAAATCGTTTCTCTTTGCTTATTAATGACATCATCATATTGTAAAATTTGTTTTCTTATTCCAAAATGATGTTTTTCAACTTTATTTTGTGCTCTTTCGATAGACTTAGAAATCATTCCATGTTCAATAGGCATATCATCNGGAAAATTTAAAACATCCATCATTTTGACTATTCGTTCAGAAGCAAACAATCTCATTAANTCNTCATCAAGACCAACAAAAAACTTAGATTTCCCAGAATCTCCTTGTCGTCCAGATCGACCTCTTAATTGATTATCAATTCGTCTTGATTCATGACGTTCNGATCCAATAACAAATAAACCACCTTTTTCTTTAACACCATCACCTAAAACAATATCTGTACCTCGTCCTGCCATATTAGTAGCAATGGTAACAGCACCCAATTGTCCAGCCTGAGTAATAATTTCAGCCTCTCTTTCATGGTGTTTAGCGTTTAAGACATGATGAGGAATCCCTTTTTGTTTCAACATTTTAGATAATAATTCTGATGTTTCAATTGCAATAGTCCCAACTAAAACAGGCTGACCTTTTTTATGAGACTCATCAATCTGTTTAATGATTGCGTTATATTTTTGAATTTTTGATTTATAAATTGCATCAGCTTGATCATCTCTTACCATTGGTTTGTTTGTAGGAACAACCACGACAGGCAAATTATAAATTTTCTCAAATTCAGCAGCTTCAGTGACAGCCGTTCCTGTCATACCAGCCAACTTCGGAAACATTCTAAAATAATTTTGAAAAGTAACACTAGCAAGAGTTTGACTTTCATTTTTAATAGATAACCCTTCACAAGCTTCAATAGCTTGATGTAATCCATCAGAATAACGGCGACCATCCATCAATCGTCCCGTAAACTCGTCAACAATAACTACTTGTNCNTCTTTAACAACATAATCGACATCACGTTTAAATAAATGAAGTGCTTTTAAGCATTGAATCGTCATATGTGCNGCATCCATATTTTCAACAGAAAAAATNTCAGGCAAGTTTAATTTACTTTCAACTTCAGAAATACCATCATCAGTTAAGATAATATTTTTATGCTTTTCATCAATTGAAAAATGTTTATCAANNGAAAGNTTNTTTGCAATNNNAGCNATATTTTTATACTTNTCAGTTGAATCTTTAATTGGTCCAGATATAATTAATGGAGTTCTTGCTTCATCAATTAANATACTATCCACTTCATCGATAATTGCAAAATGTCTTCGAGATTGGCAACAATCTTCAACCGCACCAACTAAATTATCACGTAAATAATCAAACCCAAATTCGTTGTTGGTACCATAAGTAATATCACATTCATAAGCTTTTAATCGATCTTCAGGCTCCATTCCAGATTGTATTAAACCAACGCTAACGCCAAGAAAATTAAATATTTGCCCCATCCACTCACTATCTCTCTTAGCCAAATAATCGTTTACAGTAACAATATAAACACCCTTTTCTGACAGTGCATTTAAATAAGCAGGTAAAGTAGACATTAAAGTTTTCCCTTCACCCGTTCTCATTTCAGCAATTTTTCCTTGATGTAAAATAGTTCCACCAATAAGTTGAACGTCAAAATGACGCATACCTAAAAGACGTTTAGAAACTTCTCTNACAGTTGAAAAAGCCTCAGGCAAGACATCATCAAGAGTTTTACCAGAAGCAAGTTGATCTTTAAAATAATCTGTCTTAGCCTTAAGTTCATCTTCTGACAAAGTTTCAAAATCATTTTCTAAAGAATTAATTCTATCAACTAAATTAAAGTAAGGCTTCAAAGCCTTTTTTTCTGCATCTCCAAAAATAACTTTCAAAACTTTCTCAATAACCATGTGTTTTATTCTATCAAAGTTGATTCAGTCCTAAAACACTTTAAATTTTTCAAATAAATATTCCTTAAAAAAGATGAAACAAAATATAAATTTGCTGTTCCATATATCGAATGTTAATATCTTAAAAAGATGAAAAAGAAATCCATAAAAAAGAACAAAACAAACAAAAAAAAAGCTTCATCAAAAACAAAAAAATCTGAAGTTGTTACTATACCCGAATCTCAAAATTCTAATTTAAAAATTGCCGTGGTATTTCTTTGCTTTTTTATAGGCTCTTTATTTTTTATTTATAAAAACAACCCAAATTCAAGTCAGCTCATTGGTCTTACAATAGAATTAATATCGCTACGAACATTTGGAATTATAGGAACGNCGNTNNTACCTTATTTCTTTTTTACTGTAGGNATCTTAATGTTAATTACAAAAAAAAGTAAATTAGAAAANTTTTTTTATACTTCAGTAATGTTTCAATTAATATCATTAATTCAATTCCAGACTGCAAATGCAAGCAGTTTACTAAATCCAGTAAATCAACTTGGCTACATTGGGTCATTTTTTTATAAAAACTCTATTATTTTATTTGGTAATGAAGTNAGTCGANTGTTTTGGTTTATGAGTTTATGCTTAATCTTAGTAATNACATTTAAACAACCTCTATCATGGGCTAAAAAATGTATTAAGTATNTTCTTTATAAGCTAAAAGAATTTATAATTGCAACAAATTCTGAAATTAGTAAAAGCCATAAATCGAATAATTTTCAAANAAAGCTAATTCACACTTTATTTTTCACAAAAAAAGAAATTAAAAAGAAAAACTCTAAAAATATGTTTGATGATTTTGATTTTAAAGACACAAATTTAAATCAAAAAAAATCAACCAAAAAAGAAATNAAACAAGTTCAAAAAGTAGAAAATTTTGCAGATAGAACATTTGAACTACCCAAATCGCTAGCTAATATTTCTCAACCAATTTTAGATAACCCATTAGACCAAGAAAACATCTTAGCAACAAATCAACTTGTTGAAAAAACACAACCTGAAGACACTCCAAAAGATATAGATGCAAAAGAAAAAGAAGACGAATCATTAAATTCAATCACAATTAACTTACCTGTTGAACAAGAACCTAAAAAAGAAATTAAAACAGATCAAGAAAGTGAAATTTTGATTAAAACCGATTCAGAAATAGATGAGGAGTCATATAAGTTCCCTCCAGTTGCATATCTAAAACAAAGTAGTACAAAAGTAGACTCCATCAAAAACCAAACAAAGAAAAGAGTTGAGCAAGCGGCTATNCTTGAAGAAGCTTTACAAAGTTTTAATGTCAAAGCAAAAGTTATTAACATTACTCCAGGACCATCNGTAACTCGATTCGAACTTCAACCNGGAGAAGGNGTCAAAATTAGTAAAATTACAGGCCTTTCNAAAGATATNGCATTGAAGCTAGCTGCTCCNGATATTCGAATTGAAGCNCCAATTCCAGGAAAAGCNCTTATTGGAATAGAAGTTCCAAATTCAAANATNCAAATGATTACTCTTAGATCNATTATGCAAGAAACTGATTTCTATTCTAAACCAGCTTTATCGGCTGGAATGGGNAAAACTATATCAGGNGAATGTNTCTTGATGGATTTAGCTAAAATGCCACANGTTCTTATCGCAGGTGCNACNGGNTCNGGTAAAAGTGTTTGTATCAACACCATNATATTATCNATANTGATGAAAGCTCATCCAAATGACGTNAAATTTTTAATGATAGACCCNAAAAAAGTTGAACTNAGTCTTTATGATGGNATACCNCATTTAGTNGCACCGGTTGTAACNGACCCTAATAAAGCCGCNGCCACATTAAAAAAATGGGCGTTAGTAGAAATGGAAAGACGTTACGAAATATTTTCAAAAGTTGGTGTTAAAGACCTACCAGGTTATAACAAGTATGTTGAAGAAAATAAAGAAAAAATTGAATTAGGAAAAGAGCTTGATAACTCTAATGAAGATNCAGAAGAAACAGAAANTTTATCTAAAATGCCNTATATTGTNGTTATTATTGATGAACTTGCCGATTTAATGATGGTTGCTGCACAAGATGTTGAACAAACTATTTGTCGTTTAGCACAAATGGCAAGGGCCACTGGAATCCATTTGGTTATAGCAACGCAACGCCCTAGTGTAAATGTTGTTACAGGCTTAATTAAAGCAAATGTCCCTTCACGAATTTCATTTTATTTACAATCACAAATTGACTCTAGAACCATCTTAGATATGGCTGGCGCAGAAAAGCTAATGGGAAAAGGTGATATGCTCTATTCTCCNTCCGGCACATTTAAGCCTACTCGGATACAAGGTGTTTTTGTAAGTGAAGAGGAAGTTAAAAAAGTAGTTAGTCATTTAAAAGATCAAGCAAAACCAGATTACTTAAATGAAATAATTGAAGTTGAACCATTAACAAAAGAAGATAGTTCATCCAAAAAATCATCTGATGTTGATGAGTTATATGAAGATGCCAAGCAACTCATAATAANTACAAAATATGCATCAACATCCTATTTACAACGTAAATTAAGAATTGGTTACAATAGAGCCGCAAGAATCATGGACGAACTTGAAACTCAAGGCGTAATCTCAGAATATGTAGGCGAAAAAAAAGCACGCCAAGTAACTTAAAAAGTTTTAAACAGATTTACAAATAATTAAATAAACTATAACATTCACCTAAATTATCAAAATTTGCTATAATTTAACGAGATTATCATAAAAAAAGGTGCTAAATAATGGCTGGTCATAATAAATGGTCAAGTATTAAACATAAGAAAGCAAAAACCGATGCTCAAAGAGGAAAAATATTTTCCAAATTAGCTAGAGAAATTATGATGGCGACCAAGCTTGGTGGCCAGGACCCTGATATGAACCCAAGACTGAGGTTAGCGTTACAAAATGCAAAATCTGCCAATATGCCCAACGACAATATTAATCGAGCAATAAAAAAGGGAGCTGGTGGTGGAGACGAAACAAATTTAACAGAAATACAATANGAAGCCTATGCACAACATGGCATTGGGTTAATCATTAATACATTAACAGATAATGTAAATAGAACAATTTCAAATATCCGTACGATTGTTAATAAAGGTGGCGCAAATATGGCTGAAAAAGGATCAGTATCATATTTATTTGAAAATAAAGGCCTATTCATTATTGAAAACACAGACAAGCTAGATACTGTTATCGATTTATCGATTGAAAATGGTGCTGAAGATGTAGAACGAAAAGAAGATCAATCAATTGAAATAACTTGCCCTCCAAACACTTTTGAAGAAATAAAACTTGCTTTGGAAAAAGAATCTTTTGAAATTACCACTTCAATAATTACAAAAATACCAACTAATTTTNTTACTATCAGCGAAAGTGATGCAGAAAAAGTTATCTCTTTAATTGAGAACATTGAAGACGATGATGATGTTCAAGAAGTATTCGCAAATTTCGAAATAAAAAATTAAATGTTTAAAAAAATTTATTTTTGGGTAAACAAAAATCGATTCCAAAAATGCAAGAAATTAGCATCAACTTGTCGTTTATTAGCTAGCAAGAGTTGCTAAAGGTAAGAAATAGTAAATGAAGATAAAAAGCAGAACAACACATCAGCATAAAAGTTGGCAACCAACGTCAATACGTTTGCCTTACATATCACTACTATTTATTTTAATATTAGTTACTAAAAGTTATGCGACTTTAACNGTATCTACAAGTCAAACAACGGCAGCAGTNCCACAAAATAATGATGTACCTATTATCAGTTTTACAATATCAACTGATCAAGAAAATGATTATCTAACAGANGTTCAAATAACCAATACGGCAACATATGGTTTCAATGATTTTGTAGATGGCGTTGCCATNTTTGAAAGAGTTTCAATCTATGAAGATAGTGATTCAAATAGCACATTCAGTNCTGGAGATACGGAATTAGCATTTCAAGAGACATTTTCAGCTTCAACAAGTGAAGAACTAACGTTTGAAAGTCTTGTAGGTACAACAATAGCTTCATCAAATATAACTTACTTTATCGTTTATAAAATTAATGATGAATTAGATTTAGGAGTAACTAATACGGATGGAGATTATATTATTAATCACACTACCTTTACAACAGACTGTAACCTTATNTACATCAACAGTTCTGCAAGTGACGACAATAAAAATATAAATGTATCAGTAACAGATTTACCAATTTCTGGCTTAAGCATAAATACAATATCAACAAATTTACAAGATAAAGTTTTCCCNAGCCAAACATATGTTCCTGTAACATATTTCACATTATCAGCTTTTGGAGAAGCTGTTTCAAACACAACTTTTTCAGTTTTCAATGAAGATTCTACGTTTGATATTACTGACGATAACATNGAAAATGGAATTCAAAATGTATATCTATATCAAAGTAATTTTACAAATGCAGATGATCTCGATACTTATACAAGTTTTAATATNTCAACATTATATTCAACGCTAGTTGAAACGTTTGATCAAAGTGAATTNACATCATCAAGTTTAATCGAATTTGGAAGTAATGGAGCNATTGATCTATCAAGAAATACTAAATACGGATTTTGGGTTTTATATGATNTAGGCGAAGATATNTCAATTACTGTTTCAGAAACAGTTTCTTTTGAAATTTATGACGTTCAAGGTACAGGAGAATCCTCATCACTTGACGTTAGTTTATCAACAAGTAATATCTCAGCAACAAAATTTGATATTGCAGCAGTCACNATAAATGATCTTACCTCCGAAATCACTAATGATTTTTACGGGACATATGATGTCGCNCCNATACTATCTTTTTATTTACAATCTATAAATAGTGACGCAATTATTTCAGAAATNAATATNGTTAATAATGGATCTACTCCTTTTGCAACNAATGGAGAGGTAAGTGACATTCAATCTATTTATTTATATGCTGATAACGGAGACGACGTTTTTTCAATTTCGACCGAATCATTAATAGGCAGNCTAAATTTAGGTTTAGGAAATAACACATATAATGTTGCACAAGTTCCAGTAACACTCAACATCAGCGAATTTGATAATACTGAAAGTTATAATGATAATTTAGAACAAAAAGTATATGTTCTNTATGAATTTGGTTCTTCGTTCACTCAAACAGATAACGTTAATGGAAATTTCGTAAATGCAGCTGTTGGAGATGTCACCGTATCTGCAAATTATACTTACTATAGCGATAACTATTCAGTAAGCTATAAAGCGACAGGAACATCAGATGAAGTCCCGTTAGAACTAACGACNTCTCAATTAACACTTACNAATACAAATGTTTCTGTTTTAGAAGTATCAGACTTAACACCATCTTACGCCTATGAAGGTCAAACTAAAATTCCAATAATAAAAATTGATCTCCATTCAGACTCAACATATTCAGGAAGTTTTTTNCAATTATTTAATGAAAGTGATAACTATATTGATGATATAACAACAGGTGTAAANCGAATTTGGGCCTACATTGATACAACAAGTGGTGCGTATCCAAATACTAATACCTTTGATCCAAGTGTTGATACNTTTCTTACAAGTTCATCAACATGGGAATGTCCAGCAACAGATACCTTTTTAAAAAGTTCAAATTGTACATCTTTATCAAATATCGAAATTCCACANGGATATTCAACCATCTATGTACTCTATTCTGCAGGTCAAGAATCAAATGACCAAAATTTCAGATTAGAACTATCACAAATAAGTTCTGATTTAACCACAATTGTNACTGGTGGAAACTTNCCAAATCCACAAATTGCTGCAGATTTAAATATTATAAGTAAAAAATTAGAATCAAGTGATATTACAATTAGTGCAACGCAATCAGGCACCTATCCAATTTCAGATGCAACAAAAACATTTGATATAGATATTGTAATTAACAATAATAGTACGGCAAACTTAGTTATTTCGAATGTCAAACCAAAAGTCTACAGTTCTGCAATAAATGGATTAGATATTTCTTATGAATTCACAACATCTGTAAGCAGCGAATCCTCCAATACTATCGGAAATACAGTTAACGCAGGAGAAACGTTTTCGATAAGTTTTGATGCAACCCACTCGACACAATTTTCAGCTGGAAAAGGATATGTTGATTTATATTTAGAGTATTCTATCCAGGGCGAAAATAATGAAATCCTAATTTTTGAACGATTTTATGATACTGAATGGAAAATGGCAGGAACAAACAACACCCCAGGTCTTACCAGCTCAGACTTAATTGAAATTGATCTAAAACAAGATACAACATATGGCACCAATATTCCGCCATATATTTCACTCCCTCTCCAAATTTACAGAGAAGGTACATCAAGCTTTCTAAACGGAGCTTCAGCTCAAACCGAAGATGTCATTATTATTACATTAACTGACAAAGAAAGTATTGATGAAGGATCGTTTAATATCGTTCAAGGAACCGAAACATTATCAGCAACCTCTGGACTAAACTGTTCAAACCAGGGTTTTTATGAATACGATCAATCAAATGGTCAGATCAAATTCTGTATTCGAAATACATCAGAAACGTTAACCATTAACGGCTTAGATTTATATGGCAATAGTTTACCTACAGCGTACATCAGTTATATAGTATCTTCAGATGTTGAAGTAGCAAGCCCATTATTTTACCCTAATCCTTATATTATCGATAATTCAACGACACTTAAACTAGCCTTTAGCTTAACTCAGCTAGCAAATGTAGAGTTATACTTATATAATTTTCAAGGTCAACTAGTACATAATGCATCAATTGATATTGGTGCAACATTTATTGGAACAAATATATACGAGTTTAGTTTATCAGATGCTTTTATAAAGCCAGGTATATATATCTGCAAAATAATAGCAACTGACGATGATAATAAATCACATTCAAAAACAACGAGGTTAGCAATATACTAATGAAAAAGTTAATTATCCTATTCCTATCTTTAATATTTTTGAACAGCCATTCAACGGCAGAAACGTTTTTAATCCCAAACCCACAAGGACTAATGATGGGAGCCCGCCAAATATCATTAGGTGGTACACCTACTCTATTAGGTGATATATCAGGAGTTCTTATCAATCCAGCTGTTGTTGGAGATATAGAAGAATTAACATTTGCAGTATCAAACCAAACAATAATGAACGAATTTAATTATTTCACATTTAATTTTGGCCACACATTTGACTTAAATTTAAAACAAGATAATATTATCACCAATATTCCACTAGGATTTGCAATCTCGTTAGGTTCCATCTCGTTAAATGATATCCCTGAAACAGTTGATTATTATGGGTTTCCTCAGCAAACAGGTACATTTAGTTCTGGTTATAACATTGTTGAGGCCACTCTAGGAACAACATTCTACGAGCAATTTTATTTTGATATTTTAAATTTAGGAGCAGGTCTAAAATTTGTAAGAAACTTTGTCGATACTTACTCAGCAAATACATTTGGAGTGGATGTCGGCGCAATTGGAACCTACAATACCAATTATCTATATTTAAGTAGAGTAGAAATAGCTTTAGCTATTCAAAATATTATCAGCCCAGCAATGAGATTTAATGAGACATCAAACGAATCATTACTTCCCTTTACTGTTTATGTAGGAGCAAAAGCAGATGTATTAAATGAAACCACACATGTTTTTTTGACTAGCTTTGAAAAAGGCTTATCATTAGGNGTNGAAGGCAAACTTCAAGAAAATATGACATTAAGAGCCTCAACTGTTTTTGATAAAGATACATTTGATGAATTTAATGCAGGNGCAGGTATTATTTTTGATAATATTAATTTAATTCCACCCTTCTACAAAGTTAGTTTCAGACTAGATTTTAATTATACACAACATATTTTTCCAATGGATAATGATCCAACATATGTTGTAACATTAACATCACTAGGAAGAGCTGTGCCAAAAAGTCCAACCATTTTATATCCCAATGCTGATATGATAATCACTTCAAAAAAACAAGCCTCAATTAATGGTATTGGTCCAAAAAATAGTTCTATCCGAGTTTATAATAATAATGAATTTTATAGAACAGCACTAACTAATAAATATGGACAATGGCGAATTAATGATTTAAAGCTAAAAGAAGGTGAAAATAAAATTTACATTCAATCATTTGATATGCTTCAAGATTTTTCGGCAAAATCAAACGAAGTCTATATTATATCAGATTCAGAAAAGCCAGAAATAGCTGTCAGTGTTATTCCTGAAAATAATAAACTCTTAAAAATTGAAGTNAAAACNAANGAAAAGTTATCNGATTTAGACGTAGAAATTGAAGGTAGTAAAATTAATTTAGAAGAAACCAAAACATTTAAAGAAAAAACAGATAAAGATAAAGTTCATAAAAGCATTTTTAGAAGTAGTATATATTCAGGCTTTTTGTCATATCCAAACGAATTAAAAAGTGGAAATATCGTTCCTGCTGAACAATATAAAATAAAGATTAAAGCAAAAGACGTAGCTGGCAATGTATTCAATTCATCAGAAGAAAGCTTTTTTGCCTCAATTGAATTTCCAAATGACAAACATGTTCATTACAATGAAACGTTATTAGTCATTGGAAACACATCAAATACTGTAAAAAACATATTTATTAATGAAGCTCCTATTGCAGCTGACCAAAATAACCAATTTGCGCTGTCTGTAGCATTAAATCCAGGTAAAAACTTAGTAAAAATGACTGTTGAAACATTAAATAATCAATATTTAGATTATTTTATGCGAGTTTTAAGACTTGTAACCTATCCAGATCTAAATTCAAAAGTAAAAGGACGTCGTGAAATAGAGTTCTTATCTACTCTAGGAGTTTTAGTTGGAGATGACGATGGTAATTTTTATCCAACACGAATTGTTACACGTCAATTTATTACAAAATTAGTAGCCAATTCNTTGGAAGAAGAGTTACCAGAAAACTTAGAGAATGATTTATATATAGATGTACCATATGACCATCCATACGCTCCATCTATAAAGTTAGCTGTTGATAATGGTCTGGTTTTTGCTTTCCCTGATGGCTCATTTAGACCTGAAACTCAATTAACTTTAGATGAAGCAATTACATTATTAAGTGAAGCTGGTATTATCAGTTACGAAGAAGTTGAAAATGCAGACGTATTAGTAACAAGAGCAGAGCTTGCTGAATTTTTAAATTATACACCTAAATTTGAAAAACGAATTAACAGACTAACAAATTTTGATACAGGTTATAATCCATAATTAAAATTAACGAAGAAGACTATAAAATAAATTATATAGATTCTTTTAACTTTTGATAAAGTAAAGTTCCTCCAGAACCATACACATACCCACAAAATGCATTAGCCAAAGTAGGTTTCAATGTCATTTTAGTTCTTAAATTACCTAGAATATTTTTTGAAACATCTTTAAGAGTCAAATCAGAAGTCTGTGTCTGAGACTGAACCACTCTAACTGCAATTGACGCTGCACTATCAACAATTCTTGACATTGCGAATCCAACACCTGCTTTAACAGAATTAAGTTCATCACTTCCTGGCAATAATCCAGGATACTGAATAGCGACTCCGCTTAACATATTTCTTTGAGTTGAAATAACCATAGGAATAAAAGATCCTTTTTTCTTAAGCATTTCTACCCCAGCCTTGTATCCAATTTGAGAAAGAGGGTCAATTGTAGCTCCAGCAATTGAAGATGAAAAAACACCAAATAATTTAGAATTCAACTCGTTCATATTTAATGAGTTTTCTGCATATTGTCTACCTAATTTAGATGCAGTAAACTCAAAAACAAGCATTCCTGTTGTAGCAGGTGCAACTTTCTTAAATTTATGTAAATACAAGTTAAATAAGTTTTTTTCTGCGTATTTTTCAGGTATACATCCATTAGCTGCGATTTCCTTACCAATAGCTCTTATAGGTGACACAACGCCCATACAACTAGGCTTAGCTGTTACATCATAGAGTTCATGAAGAATAGTAAAATTGGGTGATTCAAAAACACTATAAATAGTATTATCTTTTGAGGACTTCACATTTTGAGAACTAATATTAGCTCCAATTAAGGCTCGTGAATCAGTTTCAGCTTTCGTATTCTTAATCTGCTGGCCATTATTATCATCTATTAAATTCAATAATTGTCTAATAATCAAAAAGCACCTCGGTAATAATAATAATTTTAAATTATAGATTCACGAAGTATGCCAAAAAATATTTAAAAATCAAAACCAAAGAAAACATTTATGTAATATACAATAAAGAATTAACATTTTTGTATAAAATCATATGACTTTTGAAAAATTTCAAATAATGCTACTATAAAAATCTTTCAGGGCGGTTAGCTCAGTTGGTTAGAGTGCTTGCTTGACATGCAAGAGGTCACCGGTTCAATTCCAGTACCGCCCACCAACATAATTTAAGAGGGACGACTTAAATTTAGACGGTCCAAACTATGAATTAATGTCTTTTCTTGAGATAAAGTTTTAGAATTCGTCGCTACTTTTAAATGTTTAGCTGCAATCACATTATTAGCTGAACTAAACGTTTTTACCCCATAAATTGGTAACGCAACAGATACTGTAAGCCCTATAACACTAGGAACAACTCTCTTAAAACTCATAAAAACTCCTACATTTTTTATATAATCACAAAACAAAAGAAAAATATATATAAAAAAATAAAAATAAGCAACAAATATATTATTTAAAATCCAATTAAATAAACTAATAAAATAAAATAGTTTTTTAAAATATTTTGAAACACGTTATACTTATACATCATGCAAAAGCTAAAAGTAATTACATTAGGAATCATTCTAACAATTAGTCTAATTACAATCATATTAGCATTGTTTATAAACTTTTTTTTTACTTCCAAAATCTAATGTAATAGAAAATAAAGTCATCACAATTCAAAACAATAGCTATGCAAATACAATTACTTCACAACTTTTTAAAGAAAATATTATTAAATCTAAACTTGCATTTAAAATATATCTAAAACTCTTTAATAAAGAACAAACCCTTCGTTCAGGAAGCTTTTTATTAAGTCCAAGCATGTCACTAGCTGAAATTGCTCATATTTTAGCAACCAATTCTGGCGATTATTATTTAATTAAAGTCACCATTCCTGAAGGATACTCTATCCAGCAGATCGCTGAAATTTTTGATAAAAAAGAAATCATTAATAAAGAAGAGTTTAAACGATATGTAAAATACGCTGCGAAAAAAGAATTTATGACAAAATATTCATTTTTAAAAAATTACCCTTATGAAACCATCGAAGGTTACTTATATCCTGAGACTTATTTTTTTAGAAAAAATGAAAATAAAAAAATTATCACAAACAAAATGTTAAATGAATTTAATAAAAATATTATTTCCTTATTTAAACAAAAGACAAAAAAGACAAACTATTCATTACATCAATTATCAACATTAGCATCAATGATAGAAAAAGAAGCTCGAAGCAAAGACGATATGGGTAAAATCTCATCTGTATTTTACAATAGACTTAAAAAAAGAATGCCGTTAGCAAGTGACCCAACTGTTGTTTATGCACACGGAAAGTCGTACAAAAAAAGAGTTTATTATAAAGATTTAGAAATAAAATCACCCTACAACACATATAAAGTTAAAGGTTTACCCCCTACCCCCATTGCATCGTTTGGAGAAGCTGCATTTTTAGCAGCATTAAATCCTGATAAGACACCTTACTTATTTTTTGTAGCAAAAGATGATGGCACTCATCATTTCAGTAAAACATACAGGGAACATTTAGCTGTTCAAAAATAACGTTAAGACTGTCCTAATCTTATATCTAAAACATTTAAGCGAATATGTGAGTGTTTAAGTTTTGTAGTTTTAACTTTAGGATCAATTTCAATTGTAAATATTAAATCAAACGTAGAGTCTTCCACTGAATTTTCTTTTACAAAACAATATTTTTCCCATAAGTTAAAGCCAACAGAACTAAAGGAGTAATCCTCAGAACCTAATGCATTTTCAACTTGAAAGCGAACATGATTCTTAACAGATTCTTGATATTTATTCCCAAACACCTTTCCACCTCGAATTAAACATGACTCTAAATAAAAAATAGGAAAAGCATATTTTTGACCATATGGTGAAAACTCATCAATTTTTTTTATAAAGTCTAAATTGATATCAGAAAAAGAAATCTTATCAATAATATCGTAATGATATTCAAATGACTCCATTGGAATATCTAACATTTCTTTTTCAATGTTTTCTTTGAAATAAGAAATATTATCCCGATGCAATGTAAAACCACAAGCTTGTGCATGCCCACCAAAAGCAGAGACCATCTTTTTTTCACCTAAGCTTTCAACTTCATTACAAAATAAAGGTTTGTTAAATTCTTTTTGATAAGATTGATCAACATTATCTATAACGTTATACATATTTATTCTAGGAATACTACGACAAGACCCTCTTACATACTCAGATCCTGATTGTGATGTTAAAATAATCGCAGGCCTTAAAAAACGTTCTTTTAATCTATCTGTATCAATACCTATAACACCTGAATTCCAATTTCGACCTTCAACAATAATAACTCTATCGGAGTTAATATCTACTTGTTCATCAACCAAAACATCCATCTCATCTTGAATTTTTGCTGTTATATATTTTCTTTTTTCATTAACATTATTTACATCAACAGCAACTTTAAATGCATCATTATTTGATTTCATTGATTCTTGTTTCATTTCCTGGTCTATAGATAAAACAGATTTAAAAATCTTTTGAACAACTTCAGCCTTTTTAGCATTTCTTTTACCTCTTCCAAGTAATAGTAAATCAACAACAACACCAGCATCAGGAATATTTTGTTCTGGGTTTCCAATTCGTCCTGGAGCATTTAAACGAGGTACAACAGTACGTGATAAATGGCGTGGTTTAATCATTAAATGATGCCCTTCAGATAGTTTTCTCAAAACCTTAACACCTTCCCTATCAGTATCTCTATAAAATTTAACACCATCTGAAACAATTAATCGATTTAACGGATTTAATAAACTAACTCGATCTGAAATTGAACCTAAAGCAGAAACTATCATCCCAAATTCATATAAAAACTCTGGAAAATCTTTTTTCATATGCTTAAAAACAGCTTGCATAAATTTAAACGAAATAGAAGACCCTGCTAAATCATGATACAAATTTTTAGTCTCATTTAAATAAGGATTAATAATAGCTAGAGCATTTGGAAGTTTATGCCCCAAAATATGATGATCTGTAATTATAACATCAATACCCAAACTATTAGCATATTCAACTGCAGCAACATCTTTTGTTCCGCAATCAGCCGTAAAAATTAATGTTGACCCATCATCTCTTGCAGCTTCTATGATACGTATCTGCAAACCGTGCCCTTCAGTAGGTCTAATCGGAAAAATATATTTAGTTTCTAAACCAAGTTGCCTTAGCCCTGCCACTAAAATAGCAGTTCCACCAATCCCGTCTGCATCAGGATCTCCATTAACATAAACTATTTCTGAATTTATTTGAGCTTGTCGTATCCGCTTAACAGCATTTTCAAGCTGTTCTGAAGGAACTAAATCATCTACATCATACTGGAGTTTATTTTCAGGCTTAATAATGGAAGCAATATAATCAATATCAACGGACTCTAAATTATGAATAAGCATTTTCGCAATTAGCGGATGAATATCAAACGTTTTAGAAACATTAGAAACATCATCATGATTTACTTTAGAAAAAGACCAACGTTGATTATTAAAGTTTTCGAATAAAGCTATCGATTCAGACATCAGCTTATGATAACCCTTTAACCAACTTCTTAACAAGCAGCAATATCATTATAAAAAAGTTTTTGAAAAAGCATACAAATCATCAACATATAAATCTGGAAAATATTTTGTACAATGACACCCATACCCTGTCCGAACACCCACTGTTTGAACACCTATCTTTTTTCCAGCTTGAATATCGCTTTCTTTATCACCCACAAAATAAGATTGGCTTACGTCAATATTATACCGCTTAACAGCTTGCTCAAACAAACCAATCTCTGGTTTACGACAGTTACAATGTGTAACACCTTTATATTGAAAGTCAGGATGATGTGGGCAAAAATAAAAAGCATCAATAGCAGCACCATCTTTGTCTAATATAGAGTTGATATGATTATGAATATACTCAACATTTTCTTCAGTACAACGACCTCTAGCAACAACAGATTGATTAGTAATAACAATTACTAAAAACCCAAACTGTCTAAAAATTTTAATCGCATCAACAACGTTAGGTAAAACTACGACATCTTTTTCGTCAACCAAATAATTAACATCATCAATGATAACTCCATCACGATCTAAAAAAACAGCTTTAACCATAATTTAAAGTGTACATAGATTATTATATAATTAAAATCAAATATCATAAAAATTAATCATTAAAACTCGCATTATAAAGACAATTTATATTTCAACTCAAATTCAGAACGAACATTAACAACTTTAATTTTTTTAAGTAAACATATCAATCGTAAAAACAAAACTAAAAACTGATACACAATAAATGATAAAACATCTCCAGAAACCTGACCGACAATAACCAACTTAAATTTAGAACTAAATAATTGTGAAATAATGTTGATATATTCAGTTAAACCATAATGTCGACAAAAAGATATTTTTTCTTGCTCTAAATAGGATACAAAATCACTTGTAGCCTGTCCAAAAAACAATGTCGAATATGAATAAAAATGATTATCTTCCCGCAAAACAGGAACTTCTAAAGGTTGATCATATTCTTCATGAATTAACTTATCTAAATGTTGTTTAATATCCTTTAGTTCAAAGCTATTACAATTAATGAAAGAGCCTCCCCAGGGAAATGTATTCTGTTCTAATCCAACACTTAAAACAAAAAGCCCTCTGACAGCTGCCATATGAGCTACGGTAACATTATTCGTTAAAACACAATCAACACCATCTAATGAATGCCAAATCTGCTTATAAGTATTTGTATCACTATAAACTAACTCAAAACCATCCATTTTAAACTCTTGAGTCATATCTTTGAAGATAGTTTGATTAAATACAGAACCATTTACTAGTATTTTTCCAGATGTTTTTTTCACATTATTTTTAGAAATAAAAACCAGTAAATCTGAGACAGCTACCCCTAAAAAATCAAAAAACTTAAAATATCCTTTTACCGGATGATAATATGTATCATAAACAACATGTCCAAAATTTTTTAATGACATTGAAGAATCCGAAAAAGAAATAAAAGTATTTTTAAAAACCCGTTTACAATACAAGATTTGTTCTTCATTTTTAGAAAAGGAAACTACTAGATTTGTATTCATATCAATCAATTCATCCAAATGAGAAACAAAACTAAATTGCTCAGGTAAACTATCAAATAGAAATTGTGCTTTTTTATCACAAAAAACGTAAACAGTTGTTTGCGGAAAAAGCTGGATAAAAATAGTAAAAAAGAGTCTTGCATAAACAAGACTATTAAAGTCTTCATCCAAAATAATTGCAAAGGACTTATTCAAATCAAAATGATACTTTTTAAGTTTCATATATATTTATCCAGCCGACAATAAATCGTGATCATTAAGATAATGCCAACGAGGTTTTATTCTATTTATTTTTATAAAAGGCCACATTACCATATTCAAAATAAAAGCTTTTAGCTGTTTAACTTTAAAACTAAACAACACCTTAAACAATCCAAAAAAATAACTTATTAAATACCTTGATGACCGAATATTAAACCAAATAAAACTAAACTCATCTCTGTAGACATCATCTTGTACGTGAAGATAAGAAAAAAAATGTTCTGATTTATTTTGCTTAATCAAAGAACAAAGATGAGTAGAATGAATACCCCAGCCTAATCGAAAACTATTAAATACTAAATCAAATAAAGCATACAAAGCTGTAAAATAAGTTTTATTAAGTCCCCCCGAAATATGATATCGCCGAACATCAAATATCATGGCTTCAGATATAAATATACGTAGTTTTGAGCCTGAAATATCTTGTTTATAAAGATGTTTCATGTCTAATCTACCCTGATTAAAAAAAAGCTGAAAAAAAAATGGAAGCTTAGAAACATTAGAAATAACAGGTAAAACCGAAATAAAAAAGCGATTATTTAACATTTCATCACAAATGGATCTTATATCACAATAATCTATTCTAATAGAAGGTTCTAAAACCAATGCAAAATCTGATTTAACAATATTAAAAGCTTTAAATAAAGATTCATTAAAACCTTCTTGAAAAGTATTTTTTAAATACCTAACTTCTGGAAAATGAACATTCAAATAGTTCTTTAAATTTTCAACTGATCCGTCATCTACAATAAGGCAATCAATATCTCCATAAAGCCCAAGTTTTTCTAGATTATGAGCTAAATTTTGTTTTAAGTCATTTAAATTATCTTGAACGATATAAACTAACGTAAAATTCATACTAGTAATAACTTAACTTGAAAATTGAACTTGATAAAGTTCAAAATATTTTCCTTTTTTTGATAAAAGCTCATCATGAGAGCCATACTCAATTAAGCGCCCTTTATCTAAAACAATAATTTTATTTGCATGTTTTATCGTAGATAAACGATGCGCAACAACAAATGTTGTTCTTCCTTCCATTAACTTATATAAAGCATCTTGAACAATCCGCTCAGATTCAGAATCTAACGCTGATGTAGCTTCATCTAAAATTAATATTCTTGGATCTCTTAGAAGAGCCCTTGCTATTGCAATTCGCTGCTTTTGCCCTCCAGACAAGCGTCTTCCATGATCTCCAACATTTGTCTGTAATTGTTGAGGAAAATTAGAAATAAAATCCCAGGCATTAGCCATTTTACAAGCATTAACAATATCTTCAGTTGAGCAGGCCATATTACCAAAACGAATATTTTCAAGAATGGTTCCACTAAATAAAATATCATCTTGCAAAACCATACCCATCTGAGATCTTAAGCAATTTAAGTCATACTCTTTTACATCAATACCATCAATCAATAAACGGCCAGAAAGTGGGTCATAAAAACGTGGAATTAAATCAATCAAAGTACTTTTACCACCACCTGACAAGCCAACTATAGCTATCATTTCACCAGCTGATGCTGACAAATTAATTGAATCAAGAACTTTTTCACCTTTATCAAGATATTGAAAAGAAACATTTTCAAAAGCAACATCTCCATTAATTTTTTGTGTTATGGGATTAGTTGAATTATAAATACGGGGAGTTTGGTTTAAAATATCATCAATTCGATCTAAAGATATATAAGATTGCGCAATTGATGTGAAACAACTTGAAAACACTGTGATAGGATCAATTAACAAAGCACACCCAACAAAATAAGAAATCAACTCTGGACCTGAAATTTTTCCATTAGAGACTAAAGAACCTCCAATAAAAAGTAAAACAATTACAACAACTCCTTGCAAAAACATTTCAACCATAGCTTTTAAATATTTATATTTCAAAACAGTCATAGACGAAGTCATATTATTTAAATTAACTTTTCTAAATCGTTTTATAAAAAAAGATTCTAATGTATATGCTTGAATAACTTTAATGTTCATTAAAGACTCTTGTGACAAGTGCGTTATA
>NZFK01000033.1 GCA_002690645.1 Rickettsiales bacterium | reverse complement strand
ATTGTCTGAAAATAATTTAAATATACCTTCCAAAGAATCTTCCGATATATTTAAATAGCATGAGCTCATTTGACTAAATCTAGTCCCTGAATTAAATAGAGTGGGGGTAGATGAAACTAAATCCATTTTTGATAAAACATTATAAAATTCAATAGCTTTTTCTTCTTTATTCTTTTCTTTTAAAGCTAGCCCCATAGAAACTCTTAACCAAAACCATTGAGGCAGTTCTATTGTTTTAAAATCTCTATTTTGAATAAAATATCTATCAACAAGTATCTGTATACCAAGATAATGGAATAGTAGATCTCTATTAGGTTTAATATGAGTTGACATTTTTTCTAGGTCAAAATCCGCTAACTCATCATTAAGAAGTTCAAGCTTTATACCTTCATTTATATAGTCTTTAAATTTTGCTTGATAATTCTGGATGAAGTTATCCTTTTTTAAACTCGTATTTAAGACATCATTATATAGTTGTTCTAAAGTTAATCTTGATGCTAATGAACTATATTGATAATGTTGTTCAATTTTTTCTCTCGTTGAATTTAAAATAATTTGATTAACTTCTTCAATAGGAATATTGTCGTAAACTTGTTTCGTAATATTTTCAACTAATTCAGATATAGATACTTTTTCGAGACCATCTGTTAAATCAATTAACTTAGATTCAATTGACTCTGGGTTGTAAATAATTGTTTCATCATTTTCTAATCGTATTGTAAGTTGATTTTCTTTTACTTTTATTAAAGTTTCTTCCTCTCTCACATATTTCTGTCTGTCTCTGTAAATTATATAACTTCTAGCTATTTTATGAAGCCCATGGTTCATTAAAGTTTGTTCAACTAAATCTTGAACTTCTTCTACTGAGACATAATTTGATCGTTCATTTTGTATCATATCTGTAAGTTCAACAACTTCTTTAGTTAAGCTTAAAACTTTCTCACTATCATTTATTGTTTCTGAAATGAAAGCTTTATTTATGGCAGTAAATATTCGATCTGAATCAAATAATTGTTTCTCCCCGTTACGTTTTATAATAAAACTTAATTCTGCCATTTTATCTCCTTTTTTTTATAATTGAACTTCAAAGAAAATCGCTTTTAAGACGTTTTGATTGATAATTTTTTGTGTATATTTATATCTAATCATGGCTTTCTTTTAATTGCAATTCGATCTCTACTTTTTACTTCCATTTTTTTTATTAATTATTGATATATAGGATAAAAATTATATATTTATTTTTTCTTGTAAAATAATTTTTCATTATATTTTAGACTTGTATTTTTTATTTTTTGTAGTAACAGTAGGATCTTCTTTTAAAGAAAATTTTTTTTTGAAATTTATAAGGTTTGGGGTAAATATTAACGTTCGTTTTCTAATAAATTATCGTTTTCAGAATTTGATTCAATGTTAAAATTAGTATTTGCTAATTCAGGAAATAATGGCTGAAATGTCATCACAACATAATCAAATCTTGATTTAAATTGGGTTCTATCCATTGAAACTATTTCTTCGTCAGTGAATTGGACATTTTCATGTAAATAGCTTAACTCTGTTTTTATACTATGCATAATGACATTATATGGGCTGTCTTTTTTGTTTTCCATCGTTTTATCGAATGGTGTTTCAATTGTTCTATTTACTGTTTCAAGTAATGATTTTGTTTTTCGTTTGAAGTTTTCAAAAGATGTTTCCATAAATTCTTCAAAATATTTATCAATAACTTTACCAATATAATTTAAATCGATGTGTGGATTAATACTTGTATTAAACCCAACACCTTCTGGTGTATTAATTAAATTGAAGTTATTTTCTTCGTTTTTTTTATCTTCGTCTTTTTCAATATTGTCTAACTCTATTTTATCACTTAATTGACTACCTATATCTTCATTTATAGTCGTTTTTTCGTGTTTTTGTTGTTGAAGAGCGATTAGTTCTTGCATTTTAGCTAATTGTATTGAAAAATCGTTACTTACTCCATAACTATCAAAGGGACTGATATCTGCACCACCTAAACCGCCCGTAAAAGGCTGTGGCATATTTGGCATTGAGTTTAAAGGGTTATTGATATCCATAGTTCCTCCTTATATATGTCTTATCGCGTAAAAATGCTAAAAGCATGTATGGAAATATTTTGATATTTTTTCATTTGTATTATGTGAAATTTATAATATCTGGATTGATATTAAAAGAATCAGGATAACGTTCGTAAAACGATTTTGCAAAAAAATAATCTAATTCTTGAATTGATTTTGGGTGACTGCCAAACGTATGGTCCCATATATCCCAACGCTCCATGCAATAATAAATTAAGGGTTTGTTAATATTAAATGATGTTGTTGGAGATAAATCAGCTATTTTAAGTTCTTTTTGTAAGCAATTGAAGAAATGATCATACATTTGTAATCTGACAGGTTTTACATAACGCATTTTACCGTCATCTCCAAGTACCATTTCTTCAGCTGTAATTGCTGATTTTGGAAAGTTTTCTTCCATTTTTTTCTTCATTTCTGGATTAAAACGTAATGAACCTACAGATATCCAGGCTATTTGTTTTGGATTTAAGAATGAAAATACTTTATTGATAAGGTCTTTATATTCTTCTTTCCAATTTGGATGTAAAATCATTGGGTCAAAATGAAGTCCAATTAAGTAACCGGCTTTCATTACTTTTTTTATAGCATTTAGACGTTGATGTAATCGCGCTGTTTTATGTTCTTGTTGCTCAACAATATAGTTTGAGTTAAGCGACCATGATACGACTGTTTTTTGTTGATGATTACAATTAAGTATTGGATCTACACAATCTGATTTGGTTTTAAGTTCAAGAATTGCATTAGGTATTTTGGTAAATTCTTCAATTAATCGTTGTGCTTGGCCTGTTTGATGTTCTAATGCTAAACTATCACCTAATTCCCATGTGCCAATTCTGAAAAGGCGTTTTGGTTCTGCTTTGCATTTTTCTTTGACTTCATTTATTAACGCTTTTTCATCACCTACCACTTTAAGCGATCCGTCATTAAGATAATTTTGTAAGAAACAGTATGAACAATCATATGGACAATTAGATACAGATTTTAATACTTTTACATTGCAGCAGATATATTTTTCACTAATAGTGGCACAAGTGTCCATGCTTTCGCCTTTTTTTGGGACTACTTTGATTTGATTTTTTCCTTTTCTGTAATGATCTATGATTTCTTGCTCATTTTTAATCTCGATAGATAATCCAGCTTTTTTAATTGCTTTCACTACAGCTTGTTGTTCTAGACCTTTTTGAATGAGAGCTTCTTTTTTGTTCATATTACGTTTGGTTGATTATATTTGTTAGATTCTTTTGATTTAACTTTAAGTTGTCAATTAATTCTTGAATGTCTTTTATTGATGATGCGTTCATTGAGATGTTAATTCCTTTATTTTCTAAGGATTTATCCCAATTAATATTTATTTTTTTTGATATTTTAAGTTCTTTAATAGATGATAAAATTTGATTGTTTTTCTTCGTTAAAGTTGGGTGTGACAGCTCAAATAATGACTTTTTTAATTGAGTGGTTTTCATTTGTTGATCATGTGATGTTTTAGATTGGATTGTTTTAATAAGTTGAATGAGTTGTGTTATTGAAAAGTGTTTGCGTTTTAACAAATCATTTGACATGTTAATTATTTCTTCGAAGTTTCGAGCTGAAAAATTAAACTTATAAAGTTCTTTTGAATATATTTTGATGATTTCTTTATCAATGAATGTTAATTGTTTGAGTTGTTTAAATGAAAATTTTTTATTTTCACAATAGTTAAGTAATGGTGTATCTAATTTGCAAATTTTTCTTAATTGATGTAATTGATCTATTGAATTTTTTAATGAAAAAAAACTTAATAATAACATTAAATCTTGTTGAGAATTTATTATTGAAAAAAAAATTTTGAAGCATTTAATAGTGATGTAAATGTTGTCGTTTTTGATATTTTTTTCATTTAGAAATGTTTGAATAATGTCACGTTTTGAAGTACAGGTTTTAATTAACATTACCTCATGGTTATTCGTTTTTAGCTTTTTAATGGACTCTTTTGAATACAATGAATATTTTTTGTTATTAAATATTATTACGGGGATGATATATATATTTTCAGAATTGTTTTTATCGAGTTTATATAAGCATGCCAGTTGATCAAAAAAGTGGAGTGATTGTGTCGTAATTACATCATTAATTTGAATCATTACAAAATTATAATTTCTAACATGATTTATGTACACATATAAATTGCTTTTTGTTGTTTAAATATTTCAAAAAGAGGGAACCTTATATTGAGGTTAAAAATGAGTATTTCAGGTTTAGGTTCTTCAAAAAGTTATATTCAAAGTACAAACAAATCTGTTGTTGATGCAGGTAAGACAACTGAGCAGTCAGAAGACACACAGCTAGATTTATTAGTAAAAAATAGTACGAGCTACGTAGCTGAATCCTTTTCTGAAACAGAACCTAAAGCTCAAATTTATAAATGTTTTGATAATTTGGATAGTATTGTTGATCAGATGGATGATTCAAAAATTTCTGATAAACAAGCTGTTAAAGACTTTTTAAAAGAAAGTATTTTTATAGAAATGCCACATCCTTCTGGTTTTGGAAAAGCAAGAGGTATTAAAAATTCAGATCTAAATGCGGCTAAAAAAATGATTGATGTTTTAAATGATAGTGGAAAAAAAGTTAATGTTTCATGGTCTGAGTTTTTAGAAACGTCTTATATCCCAAAAGTGGCAGAACGCGCAGTAAAAGGTGAAAGCTGTAATATTTCTTTGCAAGAGATATTAGCTGATTATGAAGCTGTTGTTGAAAAAAAATCCAATAATAATGCTATATTAAAAAACTATCTTAAAAAAAGTACTGCGACAAATGAAATTCAATCATCTCAAAAAGAAAAAAAACATAGTGACGTTAAGAATTTAAACGCCTCAGCTGTATCCTCTGATACGGATCAATTAAAGCAAAAACTTAATACAACAATTGATACGATAGATAGTTTTTTTGATAAAGACTCTTTAAAATTAAATAATCTTTCTACAGGTGAGAAGAGTCAGTTATTAACTAAAGTCGGTCAACTTGTTAAGGAATTAAAACCTGATTCTTCTGGTACGCTTAGTCGTTCTTTCGCAGATAACTTTGTTCAACAGCAACGTATTAATAAATTAGAAACCATTTTTAAGGCCAATATTGTTGAAACTGTTGATGATCAATTTAAGGATTTTAAGTTTGCTATTGATTCGAAAAATGATTTAGCTGCCGAATTATTTTCAAGAACGTTACACTTGAAATCAATTGAAGTTAATATTGCTTTGATGGAAGTTAATGAAGAAGAACAAAAAAAATTAGAAGAAAAGCTGGAGAGCTTAAAAAACTTTAATGATCAAATAAATAAACTTGCTGAAGAAATGCAAAAAGGTGTTCAAGCAAATGCTAAAGGATTAATTACTTATGGTAAAGATACAATAACTACTAAAGTTAATGCTTTATCTCTAGAGAATCCATCGTTAAAAGATAATGCAATCGCTTATTTGAATCAAAAGTTTGATAATACCAATTTACGCTTAGATAATTCAGTCGTTCCTAAAGTTGTAGCTGTTGAAGAAATAGAAACCACTGAAGTTATTGATGCTGATGAAATGCTGAAAAAATTTGAGGAATTGTTTAAAGAAAAAGTTGAGCTTACATCAGAGCAAATTGAATTTATTGATAGTTTTATTTCAAAAGGGATTTCGGAAGAAAACTTCAAAAAAATGGTAGATTTGATACATTCAAATTTTAATACAATTAAAAGTAGCGTTAACAAAGCCCCAAGAAATATGGATCAATTGAAGCAGAATAAAGAAATGCAAAAAAGTTTAGATAAAGTAGCACATGTTGCACGTATAATTATTGCGAAGCTACCTAATATAGCTAATTCTGATAAATTTTCTTTTATGGCTAAATTTGCTGCTAATTTTTCACATTCCACCACTCAAATAGAGCAACAATTAACTGACCATTCGACATTATTTGCCGAAGATAAGGATAGTGATCTTTGTTCGAAACAAAAAAGCTTGCCTGTTTTAGAAGATGATGGAAGTTTATCTAAAAGTGTTGTTTATCCTAGTGATTTGCAAAAAAGCTCTTTACAGAGATTTGAAAAATCTTTGGGTGATTTTTCTTCTATAGAAAAGTCAATTCGATCAGAAGAAGGCTTTCCTGAGAATCTGGGTTTATTATATGATTCTTCAATCGCGAAATTAGAAGAATCGCTTGCGAAGGTTAATACTTTTTTTTCTGACGAAGAAACAACGAACCTTAAAACTAAGTTAACTTTAACTATTACTAGATTAACTGATTTAAAAAGTGAGTATTCCACTACGATGTTGCAAAATAAATGGGAAGCAGCTCAGCAAAAGATTAGTCAAGCTAATAGCTTTGATGATTTATTGGCCGTTCATTCAAAATATTCAAGTGATTCTGATATTAATGGACCAAATTTTAATGAAAAAATTTCAGAAAAACTAGAGATTTTATGTCAGCAAAGACAAGAAGAATTAGAGTTGGATGATATTTCTTCTCTTACTTCAATAGGTGATTTATCAACAGATATTAATGTTGCTAAAGAATTTTTTAATGATAAGGAAAGACAATTAATACTAGCTTGGAATCAACAAGTTATTGGTGATTGTTCTAATTTTGATGAATTAAAAACTGTTTCTGGTACTATTGATTCAATTGATGGTGAGTATGATAAAGCTGTTATAGATTCTAGAAATAAAAAATTTAATGAACTTATAACAAAAAGGTCATCAGAATTGGGTGTAACGTCTTTGGATGATTTAAATTTAAAGCTATATACTATTGCTGGATCTTCAATAACATTTGATGATCAATGTGATATTGCTAAAGAATTTTTTGATAATATTGATGAAAAAAGAAAGAATGATAATCGTAATGCTTCAGCATTAAAAATTCAAAAGATTACAAGAGGTAAAATAGCACGCGATTCTGTAAAACAGATTAAAATGGAAGCTAAAAAGCTTAGTGTTGTTGATGATTCGGCTCTTCCAAATTTCGAGTATAAAAAATTTAGTGATTGTAAAACATTGGAAGAGTTAAAGAGTGCATCATTTGGACCTAAAGGTGCCGATAGACCTGTTACAGCTGGAAATTCAAAAGCTTTTAATTCAAAGGTTTTCGAACTTTGTAATGTTATATCACGAGCAGCATTACATTCTATTTTATATTCAACAAAGATGTCCTATGCTCAGAAATGTGATTCTTTACAGAAGATTATTGATGCAGGTGGTGAAGTTAATCAAAAACGTGTTTCTTCATTAGATTTAAACCCTAAAACTATTGAACCCATAAAACCTCAACGAGACTTAAACCCTAGGTTAGGTCACCCGCAATCAATTTCAAATACAGTTTCGATGAATTTTTTAGATGGGACTGAGGATTTAAGTGGTTTGTCTGATAAACAAATTCAGAATTTACAGAATTTAGATAATGAATTAGCTGATAATTTTCGTACACGTGTTCATAAGAATAAAATAGTTGATTTTAACTTTAATTTTAAAGTTACCAATACATCTCGAAATGATAGCTTAAAAAGTTTTTTAAATGCTTACATGGAGAATAATGATAAAACAAACGTTCCTTTTCATGTAATACTTAATTCAAATAGTAAAAATATGTTGCAAATAATTAAATATCAAACCTTACAACAGAAAATGATTACAGCTGCTATTAATAATAATAATAATAATAATAATAAACCAAAAAAGGCCCTTATTACTTCAAGATTTAATACTCCAAGGGCTCCTTTTTCTGTTTCAACCAAAGGGGCCGCGCCCAATAGAAGTGGTACATTGGGTAATGTAAGAAATAGTAATGTAACAAAAAGAGCGAACAAAAGTTCATTTTAATAAATTTGTATTCCTATTTTCAAAACTCATATATACTATTAACATTATATTTAGTAAGGAGTTTCGCATGACAAAACTTGGTACGGAAACAATTACCTGGGATCTTAGTGATCTTTATTCATCACCAGGTGATGATTTGATTGAACAGACATTGGTTAAGATTGTACAGCAAGCTCAGGAGTTTAATTCATTATACAAAGGTAAATTGCATACCTTATCAACTAATGAGTGGGTATCCTTATTTAATGACTATCAATCTATAAAAATAGACTTATATAAAACAGCCCAATATGCATCACTGGAATTATCAACTGATACACAAAATGATGTTTTAAAAGCTTTACAAGCTCGGGTAGAGGATATCTCAACTCAAATTTCAAATTTATTATTGTTTTTTACGTTAGAGTGTAGTCAATTATCTGATGATAAAGTTCAATCGTTAGTCAATGAGGACGTATTAAGTGAGTATGCTTATTTCTTTAAACGACAAAAAGATAATGCAACGTATAAGCTTTCTGAATTAGAAGAAAAAATCATCACCTTAAAAGATCTAACAGGTGAAAATGGGTATAAAAAGTTATATCGAGAACTGACCTCTGCCTTTAGTTTTGAGTTTGAATACGATGGACAATTACAAACACTAAATGGTACTCAATTACGAAATTTACGGATGCATAAAGATGCTGCTGTTCGGCGTCGTGCGATGAAGCTTTTTTATTCTCGTTATGAAGAACATCAGATTACAATTACACATGTTTTTAATAACTTATTTAAAGATTTTAATGTTGAAAGAGAATTAAGAGGTTATGATTCTGCGATTCAAGTTCGAAATGTTGTTAATGATTTGTCAGCTAAAGCGGTTGATAGTTTACATCAGGTTACAACAGCATCCAATACCTTAGTTCAACGCTATTATAAAATTAAATCTGATATTATTAATTTGCCAGACTTAACATTAGCAGATATTTATGCTCCAATGCCAACAAGTAACAAGATTTATTCGTTTGATGAATCAAAAGAGATTGTATTAAAAGGTTTTGCAGCTTTTGATGATGATTTTTATCGTTTTGCAAAAGAAATGTTTGATGAAAAAAGAATTCATGCGCCTGTTTTACCTACAAAACAGGGTGGGGCCTATTGTTCAGGTTATACACCTGATGTGAAGCCTTATGTGATGCTTAATCATCTTGGAAAGGCCAGAGATGTTTCCACAATGGCACATGAACTAGGACATGCTATTCATGATATGTTTGCGTGTAAGCAACAGCTTATTAATTATCACCCTATATTGCCGCTTGCTGAAACAGCCTCTGTTTTTTCGGAAATGATTATTACGGATTTATTGTTAGCGGAAGTAACAGATGATGAAACAAAGCAAAGTATTTTAACTGAAAAACTTGAAGATATTTTTGCTACGTCACATCGTCAGAATATGTTTTCATGTTTTGAAATGGCGGCGCATGACAAGGTGATGAAAGGGTTGCCTAGTGTTGAAGATTATTGTTCGATTTATCATGATGGTTTAAAGCAGATGTTTGCAGACTCTGTCATTATACCTGCTGAATATCGTTGGGAGTGGTCAACGATACCACATTTTATTAATGTTCCATTTTATGTGTATGCGTACAACTTTGGTAATTTATTGGTTATGGCTCTGTATCAACAGTATAAAGAAGAAGGCCAGTCATTTATTCCAAAATTAAAAGAAGTTTTATCGGCCGGAAGTCTAATGGATCCGGTGTCAATTACAAAGATTGTTGGTGCAGATATTGAATCACCCGCTTTTTGGCAAAAAAGTATAGTTTATATAGAATCGTTAATTAATGAACTTGAAACTTTACGTCGTTAGTCTATGTTTGTGTTTGTTTGTATCTTTTGTGGATGCAAAACCCTTTGTTATTTCAAAGTTACCAACTCGACAAAAGGTCGTTGCATTAACATTTGATGATGGGCCAAACCCAAAATATACAGCTAAATTATTAACTATATTAAAAAAACAGCAGGTTGAAGCTACGTTTTTTTTGGTTGGCAAATCAATTGATAAATATCCAAATTTAGCAAAAAGAGTTATTCAACAGGGGCATAGTGTTGGTAATCATTCATATTATCATCGTCATTTAAAAACAATAAACGAACAGGATTTACTAAATGATGTTGCTAAAAGCCAGCTTGTTTTTTGGGAAAATCTAGAAGTTTTACCCTTATTTTTTCGACCTCCTTTTGGATCTGACTTTGATCGGCATTCAAAAGAATTAAAAAAACATTTTAATTATATTGTGAATTGGTCGATTGATCCTCAAGAATGGAAGGGAAGAAAAAGTAATAAAGAGATTGTGAGGTCTGTTATACAAGAATTGAGGCCAGGTCGCATTATTTTGCTTCATGAGTCTGCTAAAACAGTTTCATTTTTACCTGATTTAATTAAAGCAGTCCGTGCTCAAGGTTATGATTTTATTGCTCTTGATAATGTATTGGCAAAATAGTAACTTTTTAATAATTTTAAATATTAGATATTTTGTGATTTTTAACATTTTTATGTTTATTTATGATTAATTATGAGATTTCCTGAAAAGGTTTAATTAAAAAGTATGCTACATCCTAATCCAGAATTAAGACCAATACTAGCTAAATTTAAAGAACTTTATTTACCAATGTCTTGAGATTTTAGGTTTATGTTAATAGATTTTTACTTAGAATATCAATTAATGGCGTACCTTTTAATAATCGTTTTAAATGAGGTTTTATTTCTTTATCGATAGGATGTGGACTTTTTTCCATTATATTTAATGCAAATAAGATACATTTTTTTATTTTTGGTAAGCTTCTAAAATTATAGGTTGTTTTATAAATTTCTTTTTCTTTTTCATTTAAAATTTCTAAAGATTGAGTTCCTAAATCATTTAATCGTCGTTGTATTTCATGATTTGTAAAATCATTTAAACACGAATAAGCTAATAATGAAAATGGTTCATTTTGAGTATATTTTATTATTAATCTTTCTTTAAAAATACCACAATGAGTAAGCATTTTCTCTATATCGTTTAAAATTTCATATGGGTTTCGTGTTACTGGATAATATGACTTTTTACTATTTGAAGCAATTGCAAGTTCATTTACTGATAACCCATAATTATTTTTTTCATTTAATTCGTTTTTAGATGCATGATTATAGACTCGGTTTAATTGCGAACTAAATTTATGTGAATCTGTTTTTATTAAAATACAATTAAATAAATTCATAGTGTGTAAAATATTGTTTCCTTGAGTATCTTTTGTAGTTAATAATTTTTTTAATCCGCTAGAATCAGTTTTTTCAAGTAAATTACAACCTAATAAAAAATGTTCATTAAAAAATGCTCTATTTATTAACGTATTATTATAAATATCCCCATAATTAATTGGATTTGTTAATAGTTCCGATCCAATTGAATTAAGGTGTTGAAGTATTCTTTGTTCTACTATTTCTGAGTACGTATCAGGGTGTTGTACTAATTCTTCTTTTGGTAACCCTAATAAGTCGCGCCTGGCAATTACCAGTGAGCGTGTCAAATCATTTGGGAATGATGGTTTTTCAAATAAATCAGTAAACACAATAGCGTTACTTTTAGATACTATAGATAATCCTAACGTTAAATTAATTAATTTCATCATCATAAAATAACTGATTTGNATTATAAAATAAATAATTTTAGTTAATTTAATGTTTGTTTTTTATAAAAAAATAAATTTATAAAAACAATATAGGTTTTNTTACTTNTTTTTTAATGATGNTTATTTAAGGCTTAGTTTTGTAGTTGGTTATTTGAAATTTGTAAAAGACATATGAAAATCAAACTTTTTTTCTTTTAGTTCACGAATAANGGCTTGTAGATCATCGATTTTTTTACCAGTTACTCTTAATGTATCTCCATTTATTTGAGATTGAACTTTTAGACCTGTCCCTTTAATGGCTTTGTTTACTTCTTTTGCTTTTTCTTGAGGAATACCTTGTTGAAGACTAGCTTTTTGTCTTAGGCGATCACCGCTTGCTTTTTCTGCTTCATCGTATGATAGTGCTTTTACTGAAATATTTCTTTTTGCTAAATGTTGATGAAAAATTTCTTTTGCCGCTTTTAATGGATAATCTCCAGCAGATTCAATATTTATTTTATATTCTTTTTGTTCAAATATTATGGTTGTATTTGTGCTTTTCAAATCATATCTGTTGTTAATTTCTCTTAAAGCTTGATTTATTGCGTTATCNAGCTCTTGTAATTCAATTTTTGCTGTAATATCAAAAGAATGTTTATCGCCCATGAAATCTCCCTTATATGTTATAACAATATAGTAAACTATTTTAGTTAATTCTTTAACGCTTTTTTATTATGTTTAACATCTATAAATATAGGTTATTATTATTTGTATGAAAAAGTTTTTTTTATTTTTATTTTTACTTTCATTGATTTCTTGTTCTCTTGCCGAAACTAAAACCATTCAATATTCCCATTTAGGAAATTTTAAAGGGTTAATAAATGTTCCTAATTTGCCTGGTAAATTACCTGTTATTATTTATGGGTATGATGAATTTTATGATTGGGCGGGTAAGACAATCTCATATAGTTCAGGTTATAATTTACATGATTTTGCGGAAGCTTTTTCAAAATGGGGTTATATAACATTTATTCCAATAGAACGTTATCGGAAGGTTAATGCTATATTGGGAGCCTATGAGTATTTAAAAAGTCACCCGAAGGCTGATATAAATAACGTTCATTTTATTGGTTTATCTGAAGGTGCTTTGATGGGATTAATTGCNTTTCAACAACAAAAGAATTTNAAATCATTAACATTAATTGCTCCTATNACAATTAATGATAAGGGGTATTTATCNCTNCATAATTTTAAGTACCATTTTAAAAATGAAAATGTTCCTATTTTGTTTTTTGAAGTTACNGATGCTGGTTGGCGGATTAATTCACAACGTGAGATATTAGCAAGTATGNTNCAGNANTTTTCTTCNGTTAAATATTATTCTTATAATTTTAAAAAACGTTATTTTTGGGACTCTCGTTTTTCATATATGGATACTATACAAGAATTTTTAAGAAAGCATTATAATTAGCTTCTATGACTAGAATAAGAACGCATGTAAATCCGTTAAGTATTACACATCGGTTTGATCATTTGGATTTAAAAACCATTGTCTCTAACTCTATAACTGACCTTGCTTTTGAAGTAGGGTTTGGTAGGGGTGTTTTTTTAAAACAATGGGCAAAATTAAATAGTAATTCTTTTTTAATTGGTGTTGAAGTACGCAAATCAATTGTTAATGATGTTAAATTAAAATTAGAAAAAGAAAATTTGAATAATGTTTCTTTACATCATGGAAATGCAGAATTATTTTTAGCTGATGCTGTAGAAGATGAGTCGTTAAATCACATTTTCGTTTTTCATCCTGATCCTTGGTTTAAAAAAAGACATCATAAAAGGCGTGTTGTAAATCCTGATTTTTTAAGTTTAGTTGAAAAAAAGTTGAAAATAAATGGAAAGTTGTATGTTTCTACTGATGTTGAGTCTTTGTGGGAAGCCATGATTGAAACTATCTCAAATACAAGTCTTAAACCAGTTAATAATGATCCATTTTGGACAACGGTTTACGATACTCATTGGACAACTTTTTCTGTAAAAGATGAACGACAAATATTTTTTAAATCATTTCAAAAGGTTTAGTGATTTACTAATTTGCTTCTTTTAATTTTTGCAATTAAGCCTGATAACACTTTACCGGGTCCAATTTCTTCAAAATTAGTTTCATTTTGTTGTAATACATATTCAATTGTCTCTACCCAACGAACTGAACTTACAATTTGCTGAATAAGTAATTCCTTTACATTATCTTCAATTGGACGTGCCGTGACGTTTGCAATTACTGGAAGACTTGGTTTTTTAATATCTACAGTTTCTAAAAAATCTTTAAATTCATTTTTCGCATTATCCATAAATTTAGAGTGAAATGCGCCGCTTACTGCTAAAGGAATATATCGTTTTGCTCCTGCTTCTTCAAATATCTTTTGTGCAGATAAAATACTTTCTTTTTCGCCAGATATTACTGTTTGATTAGGTTCGTTTAAATTTGCTATTTGAATTGAATTTAAATTATTATTTTGAATAACATCATTAATATCTTCTTTTTTNANCCCAATAATTGCAGCCATTCCACCACCTGATGCTTTACTCATTAAATCACCTCTTTTTTGAACAAGTTTTAAACCTGTTTCAAAATCAAAAGATTTAGCTGCAAATAAGGCTGTATATTCACCTAAACTATGTCCAGCTAAGTAAGAAGGTGATGATTCCTGATTTGATTTTTGGTTTAAATAAGCCAATGCGCTTACAATATATAATGCAGGCTGAGTATAATTTGTTTTGCCTAATTTATTTTCAGGGTCTTCTAAACATAACTTTTTTATATCATAACCTAAAATATCATTTGATTTTTTAACATACTCAGGGAATTGATTAAATAATTCCTCGCCCATACCAACTTTTTGTGAACCTTGTCCTGGAAATACGTAACATGTCATTTGTTTTCTCCTTTATTTTAAACCTTTTTGGCCGATATCATTTCTAAAGTAAACTTTGTCAAATTTTATTTTTGTTAATTCTTGATACGTTTTATCAATTGCAGATTTTAATTCTTTATCTTTTCCAACAATACAAAGAACTCTTCCTCCATTTGTGAGTAAAATATTATTTTCTAGTTTTGTTCCGGCATGGACCACGTGACAATCATTATTGATTTTATCTAGACCTTGAATTTGTTTGTTTTTTTCATACGATTCAGGATACCCACCAGATGCTAGAACTACGCCAACTGTTGAAGATTTGTCCCATTCAAGTTTGATTTTGTCTAAAGACTTTTCAACTATATGTTTAAATATAGTGGCTAAATCTGTTTTTAAACGAGGTAGAACGACTTGAGTTTCTGGATCTCCGAATCTTACATTAAATTCTACAATATTTACTATTTCGTTTTGATCAATCATTAATCCAGCATATATTATTCCTGTATAATTTAAGTTTTCTTCTTTTATCGCTTTAAGTAGTGGTTCGAAAACAGTTTTGTAAACTTTATTTTGTATAGCAGGTGTGACCAAAGGAGCAGGGCAATATGCACCCATTCCACCTGTATTTGGACCTTTGTCACCATCATAAATGGCTTTATGGTCTTGTGCAGGCTCCATGGGTAAAATTGTTTTGCCATCTGTAAATGCAAATATTGATGCTTCTTGACCAGATAGAAAATCTTCAATAATTATACTTTTTCCAGCTTCTTTAAATTTTTCATTTATGAAGCAATCTTTTAATGCCAATATNGCTTCATTTTCTGATTGTGCAACAGTAACTCCTTTTCCTGCGGCTAATCCATCGGCTTTTATTACTATTGGGTAAGTATTTTTTATTTTCAAATATTCAAAAGCGTCGTTATAGTCTGTAAACCTTTTGAATTCAGCAGTTGGAATTTTGTATTTCTTCATTAATTCTTTAGCCCAATTTTTTGAGCCTTCTAATTGAGCCGCTTTTTTATCTGGCCCAATGATTTTCAGATTTCGTTTTTCAAAATAATCAACAATACCTAAAACCAAAGGCGCTTCAGGACCTACAAAGGTTAAATCAATTGCTTTTTCCTCTGCGAAGTTTGCCAATAATTCTATATCAGTTTCTTTAATAGGGATGTTTTGGGCAGATAGTGCAGTTCCTGCATTTCCGGGAGCAACATATATGTCTTTTACTAAATCACTTTTATTTAGTGAAATAGTGATTGAATGTTCTCTTCCTCCAGATCCGATTATAAGGATTTTCATAAAAAAACGTTATCATTATGATTAATTATAAGTCAATGTTTTCTTTGTTTTTTTTAATCGTGAGGTTATGTTTTTTTTATTACTAAAATAGTTCTTGTAATCAATTAAAAAGCGTATATAATCATAACTATGGATTGGAATTTCGTTCTTAATTATTTGCGTAAAGGTGATCAATGTGATGCTAAATTTTTTGGCTCAATTTCGTCACGTGATGAATTTGGTCAGACGTTAGTCGCGATGAGTAACACNAAAGGNGGNTATATTTTTATTGGTGTTGATGTTAAAAANTATCACCTAAATGGAACACAAATTGATCGTTCTTGGATTGATTCTATAATACAACAATCTTGCACCCCTAAACCATTGGTTGATGTTAGTTTTGTAAATAAAAACGATAAGGTTATTTGTGTTGTTCAAATTAAAGATGTTTTCCAGAAGCCGTATTTTTATAATAGAAAATGTTACATTATGGATGATTCAAATGCTAAGTTATCTTTATTAGAGCAAAATTCTATTGAAGAAACATTTAAAAGTGAAGATGAAGAACAACAAAAGCCCGATGAACAAATTAATTCTAAGGATTTAAAAGATCTTACTTCTGAATTACTTGAATTAAGTGATGATATGCCAACAGATGAATTGGATTTTATAGATTCAAAAAATGATGAAGATTTGACAATTGATTTAATGTCGGGATCTAATACAATACAAACTAATGATGAAAACAGTTTAAAAAGATCGTCTAATAATTCTAAGAAACGTGAGATTACTGTAGATTTAAATGTTAAAACTAAATCTGATTTGAATGAAAGACAGACTTTAGCATTAGAATACTTAGCTGAGGAAAATTTTATAAAGAATAAAACTTATCGTGAACTCTTTGATGTTTCTCATAAAACAGCTCATTTAGAACTNGTTGACTTGGTTACTAAACATTTAATTAAATCTCAAGGTTCTGGTCGGAGCACATGTTATGTTTTAAATAGTACAAAACAACAACGTTTATTATAATTAAATTAATTGTAAGGATTTGTCCCAATCTTTCATAACTGGTTCAAAATTATTTTTTAAAAGTACTTTTTTTATTTCATCTAAAGATCTTTCATCTGATATTTCAAACTGCTTTTCACTACTACAGGTTGAATAACCACCTGGAGATGTATTAGATTCTGCTGAAATTTGTGTTATTCCTAAATGAATTAATTTGTCTCTCAACACAGCAGGCTCTCTTGTTGACAAGGTGATTGTAATATCAGGAAAAATAAGTCTAAATGCGCAAATCATTTGTACAAGTTGAATTGTGTTAGTTTGATATCCAACTTTAAATTCGCCTATCATTTCATTTATTCTTGGGAATGAAACTGCAAATTTTGTTTTCCAATACTTTTTTTGTAGATAGTTTATATGATGTGCCAAAGCAATTGCATCGTATCTCCAATCATATAATCCACATAATATACCTAAATTTATTCTAAAAAAGCCAGCTTTTGCTCCAGCTTCTACTGCATCTAGTCTTTTTTTATATTGTCGTTTAATGCCACTTAAATGATATTTAAGATAAGACTCGTAATGATATGTTTCTTGGTAGAGGGTTAAACTATCAGCACCAGCTAGAATGATTTCTTCGTATTCATGTTGTTTTAATGGTTGAACTTCAATGCCAATAGAATCAAATTTTTTTGACGTTAATTTAACGGCATTTTTAATATAATCAGCACCAACTTTTTTTGGTGACTCTCCTGTTAAAAGTAAAATATGTTGAAACCCTTTTTCTTTAAGGGTAGTTAATTCTTTATTGATCTGCTCATCAGACAATGTCACACGCTCATATTTATGTTCCTTACTAAACCCACAATACGTACAGGTGTTGTAACATTCATTTGATAAATACATTGGAATAAATAGTTGCATGGTTTTACCAAAACGTTGTTTGGTTAATTGAGAACTTTTTTGGGCAATAGTTTCAATTACGTTTTCAGCTGCTGGTGATAATAAGTAAGGAAGATCTGAAATAGAAAATTTTGATTTTGAAATTATTTTTTGGAGATCTAATGGTTTTGCATAAAGTGAGGCAGAAACCCACTCTTCGATGTTTAAGGATTCAATTTTATCAGAGAACATTAGTTGAGAAAGCCTGTTAATGGAGAGGATGCTTCAGCTTGATATGACTTTTCAGCTAATCCTGATAAATATGCTTTTCTACCAGCACTTGTTGCTTGATAGAATGCTTTTGCCATTTCAATTGGATTACTAGCAGTTGCAATAGCGGTGTTTACCATTACTGCATCAGCACCCATTTCCATTGCTATACAAGCATCAGATGGTGTTCCAATTCCAGCGTCTACAATTACAGGAATTGAACTTTGTTCGATAATAATTTCAATAAAATGTTTACTTTGTAAACCCTGATTTGAACCAATAGGGGAACCTAATGGCATTACAGCGCTACAACCTACATCTTCACATTTCTTTGCCAGGATTGGATCTGCGTGAATGTAGGGTAAAACTTTAAATCCATCTTTTACAAGCTCTGTTGCTGCTTTTAAGGTTTCAATTGGGTCAGGCATGAGATGATTTTGTTCTGGAGTAACTTCTAATTTTACAAAATCTGTTTGTGCTGCTGTTCTTGCAATCTGGGCACATCTTATAGCCTCACTTGCATTTCTTGCTCCTGAGGTATTTGGTAGAAATACATATTCAGAGGGTTTTATTACAGTTAAAAATGAATCACTTGCACTCTCTAGATCAACTCTTCGAACTGCAACTGTGATGATTTCTGCATTTGCTGCATTTATACTAGCTTTCATCACTTCAGGTGATGAAAACTTACCAGTCCCTAAAATTAGTCTATTTTTAAAGCTTTTTCCAGCTAAAACTAAATTATCCATGACTTTATGATATCCAAAATGCAGTTTATCGGCAATTCATTTAGTAAAAATATAGTTTAGATTTAATTTTAAATGGGAAAATAGTAGATAGGTAAGCATAAATGAAAGTAAGTAATTTTAAAACAAAACAAGTATNTAATNCTGATTCTCGAAGATCATCCAAATCTTCTGTATCAAAAGCTAGTAAAAGTTTGCAAAATGTTTTAGATTTTCAAGATCGAAGGATAAAAGCTGACTTTAACAAATTATCTCAAAAAAAGTTAAGTGTTTCGACTAATGAATTAGAAAATGATTTAAAAGAATTAAACGCGCTAAAAGCTTAAAACTAAAAATAGTATTTTATCTCAAAGTATTCAGACTCGGATAGATTTAATTGAAAAAAAAATACGTACTCTTCAAAATCTTAAAGCTAAGATTCCAGATAAACCCATTACTTATCNAAATAAGAAGTTTGAAAATCAAAATAGTTANCAATCATTTGATTCTAAAACCACTACTGAGACATTTTCAACTAAATCAAAAAAATCAAATCCAGAAGTCAAAGGATTTGATCAGCATGTTCAAAGGATAAAAGATGCAAAATCTAAAAAAAATAATATTTAATACATTTTTTTTGTTTTTATATAAATTTAAAATAGTACAGATTTTATATAGATAATTTTTAATTAAATATAAATCTTTATTTATTTATAAATTTAATTATCTTTTGATTTTTTTTTGAAATTTTNAATTGTATAGCGCCCGAATTTTTTGTACTGATAACTTTATCACAATTTTCTTTTAGTCGATTTAATGTTTTTTCATGAGGGTGATGATAGCGATTGTTAATTCCCGCCGAAATAATACAACTTTTTGGTGAAACATGTTTTAAAAATTCTTCGCTTGATGATGTTTTTGAACCATGATGAGCTACTTTTAATATGTCACTATCAAGAAAGTACGAATATTTATCTACTAAACTTTCTTCTATGGTTGAATGAATATCACCTGTTAATAAAAAATTTGTGTTATAAATTTTAGCTTTTAAAACTAGTGAATGATTGTTTTTTTTAGTAAGGTTTGGGTTTTTGGTATTTAAACAGTAGAAAGTTAAGTTTTTTTGAATTTTAATCACATCATTTTTGTTTAATGTTTTTGTTTTTATATTATATTTTTTTGTTAGTTTATTAAACCATTTGTAATTAGTCCCATTTCCATTATGAATTATCATTTTTATTGGAATAGATTGAGCTAAACTAATTAAACCCCCATAATGATCAAGATCGAAGTGAGTGATGATTAGTAGGTCGATAGAATTAATTCCTTCTTTTTGTAAGTAGGGTAAAATAACTGATTTTGCAACATTGAAATAAGGTTGTTNTGAATTTACATAGCGACGCGGTCCGGTGTCAATTAANACCACTTTATTATTCATATCTTGTATTAATGTTGCATCACCTTGGCCGACATCAAGAAAGGTTATCTTTTGATAGTTTTTTGGTAAAAGTTGATATGAATAAATTGCAATTATCAAAAAGGTTATGATTAGAAGGGTTCTTTTTTTAGTTTTTAATTTGCTAAGGGTTATGATTATCCCTCCATAAAAAAGTATGATTATACTTTTTTCAGGTTTTTGTGTAAAAAAGGAACTTAGAGGTAATTTATCAAGAAATGATACAATAAAAGTTATTGTTTTTAATGCTGTAAGAGAGATTTGATGAAAAAAATGTGCTATATCATAATGTATAAATCCTACAAGGGTACTAAAAAAACCAATAATTACTAAGCATTCTATGATTTCTAGTAAAATAATATTACTAAAAAAACTTATTGGGGCAAGATTATTGAAATAGTACCAAATTAAAGGNGATGTAAACACTATTGGAGCTAATGAAAGCGCAATAATTTCGCGTATTATANTGGGTATTTGCTTGGGTAATATTGTTGTGAATTTTGGAGCACCATAAATTAATGCTATCGTTGCCATAAAGGATAATTGAGCTCCATAATCAAANATACAGAATGGATCACTGATTAACATTATAAAAGCTGTAAAGCAAATGATATGATGTTTACTTGTNTTNTGATTAATCAGTGTAAATGAATAAGCAATTATGTTCATTAAAATTGCTCTACCTATAGAAGGGCCACCGCCTGTTAAAAAGTAAAAAATTGTACAAATTAAAATTAAAATAACCCATTTAATCTTATTTTTAAGATAAACTTTATTCATAAAAAATAAAATTATTCCAATTAATAATGATACTTGTGAGCCTGAAACAACTAAAATATGAAGCAATCCAACTCTTCGAAATTCCTCTTTAAGTATTGAGGGTAGTGAGGTGCCGTGAATACCAAAAATGAGTCCTGTAAATAAATCTGAATAAGGTTCTGGAAATGCTTTTTGATGTTGTTTTAACAAAATTGGTTTGATTTTATAAGCAATCCATTTAAATGGGTTTGTTATTTTGACTCCGTCAGTTTGGTAAGAGTTTATAAATATGATACCAACTTCTTTTTTTTTAAAACCATATTTAATTTGACTAAATTGACCTGGATTTCTTGCTTCAAAATAAGCTTGAAAAGATCCTTTTACTTTAATTTTTGTTCCATATTTTAATTTAGTGTCACAAACATTTTCGTTTAAAATACCTTTNATTTTCCAGTTTTTTTTATTAANTGTAATGCCAATTTTATTATCACTTTGTTTGAAACATGGTTCTGTTACAACACCATNAAAGGTCATAAGAGTGTTATTNTTTGATTGATAGTCTTTTAATATTCGATATCGTTCATTAAATTCATTTTGTAATCTAAGAACCCCAAATATAAATATAAATAAAAAAAATATAATTTGTATTTTATAGGGCTTGAATTTTTTAAAGTAGATTACTAATAGGTGTAAAATAATAATGATTGTTATTAAAATAGGATTTGAAAATACTACTGAACTAATGATACTTTCTAGCAAAAGAATATGTATTATATAATATTTGAGCACTTTTATTTTTGTCATATATTTTAATTTAATATAAAATATGACGTAGTTGTTTTTTTTTCAATCTTTTTCAAAAATTTTTTTAAAAAATATTGTTCGGTTGTAAATGTTTTTGTGTTAAAATGACTACATGAAATCAAAAGAAAAGTTTATTAAGATATTTTTAGTTTTGTTAATTGTAGTTCCTGCAATATCATTTTCTATTCTTTTATTTACTAATAAAAGTAACGTTGGTTTTTCAAAAGAATTCGTACGTGAATCTACATATCTAGTTGATGGAATGACTTGTAAGTCTTGTGTTAAATCGATAACGGATACGCTAAANGATATGAAATTTGTTGTTAAATCAACTGTAAATTATAATGATAAANCGGTTACGGTAAAGTATAATTCTAAACAAGTTGGNTTTCCAGATTTTTCAACTGCACTAAANGATAACGGGTATACTCTGAAATATAAACAAAAGCAGCAATTAAAGGTTTTGAATGCGCCAAACCGCTAACTAATCTAATTTGATGTCAGTTTTTAAACAATATGTCTATAAGCCTTTACATGTAACAGGTGAGTTAGTTTTTTTATTTATTGATATTATTAAAGCTTTCTTTTCTACANATAAACTATTTAGTAAGGTTATAGAGCAAAGTTATTATCTTGGGGTTCGTTCTTTTTTCTCGACTGTTGTGACGGCAAGCTTCATTGGCATGGTATTTACTTTACAAATTGTTACTGAATTTGAAAAATTTGGTGCAAATTATCTTATTGGTGGTATTGTNGGGTTGGCTATTTGGAGAGAACTTGGTCCTTTAATCACGTCAGTTGTTGCTAGTGGACGAATTGGAGCTGCTATTTCTTCTGAAATTGCTACTATGAAAGTTTCTGAACAACTTGAAGCAATCGAATCTCTCTCTTTTGATCCGATAAAAGTGTTGTTAGCGCCTCGTATTTTGGCAACTACTATAATGTTACCATTATTAGTATGTATAGCTGATTTAGTTGGTTTTTTTAGTGGACTTTTAATTGCACAATGGGTTGGAAATATTAGTCATTTTGCATATTTTAATTCAGCTCAGTTAATGCTCAATTATTATGATATTCTTGGAGGTTTAATAAAAGCTGTTATCTTTGGATTCACGCTATCTTTTTTAAGTTGTTATTTTGGTTATACTTCAAACCCTGGTGCAAAAGGTGTTGGTTATGCTACTACTAAAGCCGTTGTTTTTTCTTTGATTTCTATTTTTATTTTAAATTATTTTTTAACGGTACTTTTATTTTAAAAATATGTTAGAAATAAAATCACTCTACAAACGATTTGGAAATAAAAAGATTATTCATAATTTAGATTTAATTGTTGATAAAGCTAAACGGTGTACTATTATTGGGCCTTCTGGATCAGGTAAAAGTACTATTCTTAAGTTAATTGTTGGTATTTTAAAGCCAGATAAGGGGCATATTTTAATTGATGGTACGGATATTACTTCCTTATCTATAAAAGAATTAAATGAAGTTAGACGAGATATTGGCTTATTATTTCAATCTGCTGCTTTATTTGATTCCATGACTGTTTTTGAAAATATATCATTTCCTTTGGTTGAAAAAAGAGATTTAATGTCACCTTACAAAATAAGACAAAAAGTAAAATCTGTTTTAGATATGGTTGAAATGGTTGGCCATGAAGATAAATTTCCGGAAGAACTGTCTGGTGGTCAGCGAAAACGGGTTGGGTTAGCAAGAGTTTTAGTTACCGATCCGTCTTTTATATTATATGATGAACCAACAACTGGAATGGATCCTATTTTGTCGACAAATATTGAAAACCTCATTAATAAATTATCTAATGAATTAAGTGTCACAAGTATTATTGTTACGCATCAACTTTCAACAATTTTTAGAACATCAGATGAAATCCACTATTTATGTAAAGGATCATTGCTTGATTCTGAAACTCCCACTATGATTAGAGAATCACAACATGAGATCATAAGAAACTTTATTAAGGGAGGTTTAAGTTGAATTCTAGAAGTTTAATGGTTGGTTTTTTTACCCTAGTAGTTGTTACTATTATGATTTCATTTATTACTTGGCAAAGTAATATCACACGCCGTTTTACTGGCTTTACATTGACTGCTAGATTTGATCAAGTTGCAGGTTTAATTCGTGGGTCTGAAGTAAGGTATAGAGGTTTTAGGGTGGGGCGAGTATTAAACGTTCACCCAAGACCAGAATATATTGATGCATCTTTTTGGGTTTCAGGTGATGTTGAAATTACAAAAGGATCTAGAGTTAAAATAATGTTTGATGGTTTAGTGGGGGAAAATTATTTGTCAATAGAACCTAATTTAAAAACGACTGAACTTGTTGATTCTAAAGAAATTTTAATGGGACGTTCTGCTTCCGATTTAGCTCATTTTATTGATTTAGGACATGATAACTTACTTTATACAGAAGCAATTTTAAAATCTTTAGTTGATTTAGTTGAAGATGGTCAAATTACTGATGACATAAAAGATATTTTTAGTAATTTAAATTCTTTGCTTTCTTACACTAATACTTTAGTTCAAGGTGATGAGGAGCAAGATATCAAAACTATCTTAAAAAATATTCAAGTTTCTTCAGAGATGTTTGCTGGACTTATGGAATCGTTTTCTGCTGATGAATTAAAGCAGATGGTGGATGTTATTATTTCTGATGTTAATACTACTTCTACAGCGTTGTCTAATTTAACTGCGCAAGTTGAGGAAGTTATAAATAATGAAAATGTTCAACACATTAACAGTACAATAGCCAACTTCGATGATTTCTCAGCAGGACTTTCCAGTTTTTTTGGGGAAAAACTTGAGCGCAATGATTCCTTTTTAAAGTCTATTTTTAATACGTCAATTATAAATGAAACATCAGTTTTTTATGATAGTTCTGCATCATCCGGCTATTTGGATAGCGATTTTTCTTTTAATTTAAATAAGTTTAGTTTTATTACTGGTATTAATAATCGATCTGGAAAGGCTATTTTTGATCAGTTTCAGCAAGGCTATTTATTTTCAAAGAATTTAAGAACAAGAATAGGTGTTTATCAAAATAAAGAAGCAATTGGAGTTGATTATTTTGATTTTTTTAAATCAAATTTAAGATTTGACGTTTATGATTTTNATAATAACTTATATGAACTTTCAATTGATTATCCCATTTATCAACAGTTTGAGATTGCTTTTGATACTTATAATGATGTTGCAGGAAACGGTCATTACGATTTTGGTGTTAAACTTNTNATTGATTAAAAATAAAGTTTTTTAATTTGTTAATGGTTTCTAAATTAGCAATACTATCAATAGTTTTNANTTTNTTTTCAAATTTNGTTTTNTNNTCTAAATNTTCATTTAATTCANTGAGAANAAATAATGTTTCTTTNTGNCCTAANTNNTTNATAAGATTNTTGAANANTTTGGTTAATATATGATTTGGNTTTANTTCNCTNNNNGTNTTTAATTGGTATAAAANGAATTCNTTTTTATTNTTAATTTCTAATATNTTTTTNGTNTNTAATCTNCTAAANTGAGAAATAANTTTTAATTCAAATAGTTGATNAGGTATATTTTTAGCATTTTNTAANGTAAATTTGTTTTCATGATCTTTAGGTAAATAATGTAGTTCTAACATATTGGTATTACCTGAACTTACAGTATACTGAAAAAAAGATCTAATTATATTTTGTTCTATTATTTCAGGGTTACTTTCTGTTGATTTTATAAATTCATTTATAAGAAAATTAGTACTTGTACAATTTATAGAAGGATTTGTATTTCTGATAAGTAATTTTTCCATTAGTAATTTATTGGATTTATAACATTTTACTGCATCTTGTCGTAAATAGTCAGCTATTTCACTTGGTAATTCATCATTATATTTTTTTGCTAGAGATTGTATGATTTTATGAAATGGCTCAGTTGAAATTTCTTTTAAAATTTTCTTTTCTTTGTCTTTCATTGGTGCAACTGTTAAACCATCGGCAATCGTTAATCGTTCAGCTGCTTTTTTAATGACTTGATCTCTGGTTGTTGTTTTTATTGCTGTTTGTTTAAGTACATTTAATGCTGTTTTCATAAAATTCTCCTTGTTTTAAGCTGGAAGTGTAATTTTGTTTGATCTTTTTTTGATTATTTTGGATACGATTTCTTCATAATGATTTAATTTTAAAACAGGTCTTGGAACAGTTTGAAAGTTTTCAAATATAAAAAATAATTCTTTAGTTGCACCAGAGTCAGCTAAAGCTCTATGTGAATTTAAATGTCCAATTTTATATTTTTTAGTTAACGCACCCAAAGATGCTCTACCTTCTTTTAATTCTTTGGCCCATTTAAACGTGCAAATGATATTGTTATTTTGTAGATTTAAATTACTTTTTTTAGCTTCTAATATTAACCAAGGAACATCAAAATCTGCATTATGTGCGACAATGGTTGAATTACCAATAAAATCAATAAAATCGTGTATAACTTTATCTATTTTAGGGGCATCAATTAGCATTTCATCGGTTATTTTAGTGATTTGGGTGATTTTTTCAGGTAGTGAGATAGGAGGTTTTACAAATGTATCAAAAACATGTTCAAACCCATCTTCATCAATTTTTAGGGCTCCAATTTCAATCAAATGATCTTTTCCTGCTTCTAGTCCTGTTGTTTCAAAATCTAAGAAGACTAAAGATTCTTTTTGAACTCCAAATAGACTTGCTTGACCTGAGCATTTTGGGAAAAAGAAACAACGGTGCCCGATATTTGCATTTAAACGACAGATAGTTGGACCATTACAATATTGGCAGGTGTGTTCTGTAGATACATTCATTAAATTATTAATGAGATATTGAACTCTGCTGAGATGAATTTTTTTCTTACATCCATTGCAATCAAAAAAATCACCCTGTTGATCTGATTTAATTTGATCTTCTGAAACCACTGTATTGCAAAGAGGACAACTATAATTTAATTTGAAATTACATTTTGAACAAATTAAATTATTTTTTATTAATTCAACACCATTTTTTTCTTTGCACTGAGGGCAAGCTCGATGAATGGGATAACTTGGCATTAGTTTAAATCTTTATAAATTTTACTTCCAACAGATAGAAGTTGACCTTGGTATTTCCCCTTGTATGGCTGTTCGGCAGCCTGATCCATTTTACAAAAAACAAGTTGGCAGACACGTCTACCTGAATCTAATCGAATTGGTAGTGAGTTTGCGTTGTATAATTCTAATGTTATTCTTCCTTCAAAGCCTGAATCAACCCAACCTGCATTTTGTATGAATAGACCCATTCGTCCNATTGAACTTCGACCTTCTACAAAGGCTGTGTATCCATTTGGTAACTTTATGTATTCCATTGTTGTNGCTAATAAAAAAGAGTGAGGTGGAATTATAATTGTATCTCCTTTGATTTCTCGGTATTTAATTTCTTTATCAAAAGACAAAATNCCCGANTCTATTTGATTATCATCAATTACGAGGTAGTGTGATCCTATTCTACAATCAACAGAAGCAGGCTGAATGGAATTNTCTGTGATAGGGTCAATTATAAGTTCGTTTTTTGACATTAGGTCTTTGATTGTTTTGTCAGAAAGTATCATGAAATCCTCACTTTTTATGGGTTAATATTCTATAAAAAATTATAAAATAAAAAAAAATAAAATTCGATATTTAGTTTTATTCTTTCTTGTGTTATACGCATGGAGAAAGGTTTTTTTTGTTATAAAAATGATCTTTGATTTAAGGAAAATATATAATTAATGTATTATGTATACATAATGAAAAAATATGATGTTATTGTGATTGGGTCTGGTGGTGGATCAAAGATAACTCGTCCTGCTGCAAATTTGGGATATAATGTTGCCATAATTGAAAAAGATCAATTGGGTGGTACTTGTTTAAATAGAGGTTGTATTCCTTCAAAAATGCTTATTCATCCCGCAGATATTATAAGAGAATTGCAAGATGCTAACCGATTTGATTTAACTATTGATACGTCATTTAAATTTGATGCAAAAAAATTTGTTTCTGATGTAAATAAAGAAATTAATGAAGAATCACAGTCTATTGAACCTTTATATGAAGCTCATAAAAATGTAACGTATTATAATGACACTGCTTCTTTTGAAAAGGATTATGTTTTGAGGGTAGGGGATCATACTATAACTGCCCCGAAAATTTTTATTGCAGCAGGAGCTCGACCTAATATTCCAAATTATAAAGGCCTGCAAAATACACCTTATTGGACATCAACAGAGGCATTAAAAGCTACCTCATTACCCAAATCACTGATTATTTTTGGAGGTGGATATATTGCATGTGAATTAGGGCATTACTTCTCTGCCTTAGGTGTTAAGGTTACTTTTTTATTACGTTCAGAATTAATATTTTCTCATGATGATGATATAAAATATGAATTTACTAGGATGGTTCGAAGATATAGTGATGTAATAGAATTTGCTGTTGTTAATGAGGTTTCTTACAAAGAAAATTGTTTTTCAGTTTTTTTTACTGATAAAGATGGAGGCTCTAAAACTCTTCAAGCTAACCAATTGTTGGTAGCTACTGGGATTATACCTAATTCTGATACACTTTCCTTAGAAAATACATCCATTGAATGTGATGAAAATGGTTATATTAAAGTAAATGATTATCTCGAAACAGCATCTAAAGGTATTTATTCTTTTGGTGATATTATTGGAAAATATTTTTTTAGGCATACGGCTAATTTTGAAGGTCAATATTTATTTGATACTGTTTTTAAAAAAGATCCTTCAGGGAAAACACTATTACATCACGCATCATTCAATGGAAATAATGAAGCAGTAAAACTATTAATTAAAAAAGGAGCCTCAACAGCAATAAGAGATTCAACTTTTAATTTTAATGTCATTGATTGGGCAAGAGCAGGAACAATAACCCAATTCATGTTATTAGATGACAAAATAAAAACAAACAATAACTTTATAGAAGTTTTCGAAGAGTTTAAACACGTATCTGGAATTAAAGATATTCAATTACTTCAAACCAGAATACTTTGGAAAAAAAAATGGGCAATAAAATACAAATATCAAACTATCGAAAAAATTTCGTCTATTCAACGCCTAGACGATATGGAATGGAAATTAATACACTCTTCTTTGTTTAATCCATTTAATAAGCTTAATATTTTTACAGATATCTATTATGACAAAGATTTAATTGTAATAAAAAATATTTTAATAAATCATCAACAAAAGCTATTTAAAAACACACTTTCGAGCAGCATTCCTAATAACTTCTGGTAACGCTGGATGGACATAAATCATGTTTAATATATCTTCATAAGATGCATTCATAGACATAAAGGCAATTAATGTGTGAATCATTGTCGCAGCTTCTTTACCAATGATGTGAGCACCTATTAATAGTTTAGTTTTCCTTTCAAATAATAACTTCACAAAACCATGATCAGAACGTAATGCAGATCCCATTCCACTTGCTATATAATCATTTTTCCCAATAACAAAATCAACATTTTGATTTTTACATTCTTTTTCTGTTAAACCCACTCCTGCAATTTGAGGATATGTAAACATTGAATAGGGAATGGGTTTATAATTAATCGGATTTTTATGATCTTTTTTAAAAACAGTATCAAATAAATATTGACCTTCAAAATTAGCCGTATGCCTAAAAAAATATTTTCCAATAATATCACCAAA
>NZFK01000032.1 GCA_002690645.1 Rickettsiales bacterium | reverse complement strand
TGATAATAACCTTTCTTTGAATAATATGACATTAATTATTGTTTTTGCTCCAGAACAAATGAATTATGATCAGATATTATTATCTTCGTTAGATGGAAATAGTGGGTTTGAAAATTATATTTCACAAACTGATTCAATTTTATCTTATAAACAATATTTTAATTCAGTTTTACATGATATTGGTTATTATACGGTTCGTTATGATGTGCCTAATGTTGCTATATCTATGTTTTCTAATGATTCTCAAATTCTTAAATTAAATGGCTCATATTTAACTGAACTACCACAACAAAATGCATTTTTTACACAGCAAGTTGATATTACTATTGGTGCTCATGTGAATCAAAATACTAATTATTATTCAGGTAAAATTTATGAGATTTTATTATATGATTATTCACTTTCAGATTATGAATTAAGAGAATTGACATTATATTTTAGAAAAAAATGGAATTTATATCTAAATGAACAGCAACTCTTTTTTGAGTAAAATTTTTTAAATGTTTGATTCGTTTTTAACTTTTTTAATTTTACATTATTTGTTAAGTTGTTATATCTTTCTTTGATTGTAATCAAAATCTTAATAAACTTTAATTTTTTGGATGTTATCATTTTATGACTTTAGTGAATAATCTTATGTCTTTTTAAATTAATTTAATATATGAGATAAATAAATCGATAATAATATATAGATATAAATTAATATTTATGTTTTTTTAAAGGAGGATAATGTTATTGNAATAAATGCTTTATTTTCATGTTTGTATAAATGTNGTCAAGTTCACCCTGAGGATTCAAATTCTATGAACAAAACTCAGACGGGTAGTGATGTGCCAAGGAGGGATAACTCTATTCGGACGGATAGTGATGTGCCAAGGNATGATAACTCTAATCAACAAAAATCTGATNCAGATAGTCAAAAAAATGCTGCTGAAATTTTATTGATTTCAAATAAACCTNATTGGGNTNATCGTGAGTATGATAACCACCATCTAGAAAGNCCTCTTGANTTGAGCATTATTTTAGTAAATGGTGATGTTCTTTTACCAGATGGTNAAATTTTAGATAAGAGCCTTAACCCATTAAAAACGTAGATATAAGTTAATTGNTTAATTTTACTGNNATAAAANATNTTTTTTTAAAGAGTGTATTTTAAAGTTNCTACGTATTAATTTGTATCCATTTATAGTGTCATCACTATTTTAATAAAGGCTAATCTATATTTTTTTACATAGTTTTTTAAATTATTTTAATATCATAAATTTATTTCTTCTTTTTTTTTATTTGAACTTTTTTTATACTAGTNNTATGCCNCATNTTNTTTTAAAGCATAGCGCTTCAATAGATGATCATTNAGTTAATTATCAGNCATTGTTTAAAGCGATGTCTGAAAGTTTGGCTGCAGAAAGTTTTTGTAGCCTAGATGCTATTAAATGTTATGTTCTGGCTCCTGAGGTTGTGTTTTTACCAACAAAAGACTTTTTTATTCATGTTGATCTCTTACTTTTAACTAGAGATAATACTGATTTGGTNTACGAAAAAGCCGATCAGCTTAGACAGCTTATTAAAGAGTTCTTTCCTTTATCTTATCAAAAAGATCCATCTGCTTTTTCTTTTGAAATTCGGTTTATGAATAGAACTAATTATTTTAAGGGGACTTCATTTTAACTTTTTATTTGTTATAGTGGGTCTGTTTGATATAATTCAACTTAATGAAACAACTACTTATTATTGATGGTTATTCCTTAGCATTTAGGGCTTATTATGCTTATCCACCAACTCTAACTTTAGATGATGGTTTTTGTATTAATGCAATTTATGGATTTTTAACAATGTTATTTTCTGCAATAGACCAGTTTAAACCAACACATTTGATGATTTGTTTTGATCGAAAAGAACCTACATTTAGACATGAAGCTTATTCAGAATATAAGGCACATCGTCCACCTGCACCTGAAGAGTTTATTCAACAAATGGATCGATTAAAAAAAGCTTTAGGTGAATTTGGTGTTGTTTGTGTNGAAAAAGCTGGTTTTGAAGCGGATGATTTAATGGGNACATTTGCTAAATCTTATGTTTCAGACTGCGAAAAAGTTTTTATATTTACGGGNGATCATGATACGTTTCAGCTTGTTGAAGATAAAGTAAATGTCATAATGCCTAAAAAAGGTGTTTCTGAATTTATGATTTATGATGCAGCAGCTGTTATGGATCGTTATAATGTAACCCCTGATCAAATTATAGACTTTAAAGCATTAAAAGGTGATACTTCAGATAATATTCCAGGTGTGAAAGGGATAGGGGATAAAACCGCAGCAAAGTTAATAAATGAATATAATACATTAGATAATATTTATCAGAAATTANATTCTATTTCGAACGTAAAATTAAAAGAAAAGCTTATTAANGATCAATCAAATGCTTTTATTTCATATGAATTAGCAAAAATTGATATTAATGTCCCCATAGAGCAATCCATTGATGACTTTTTTCTTTCTATGGAATGGGATGTTATTAAAACTTTTTTTGAAGAGTACAAGTTTAATTCATTATTAAAGAAATATGATGCTAACTTTTCATCAGATGTTAAACCCAATGTCTCTTCTGAAAATGTAAATGCTCATTACGAATTAATACAGTCTGTTGAAGAATGTAAGCTTTTAGTTGATAAATTAAAAAATGGATTTGCGATTGATTTAGAAACGACTTCTTTAACTGTCCAAGACGCTCAAATTGTTGGAATTGCTATTTCGTATAAAGNTGGAAGTGCAGTATATATTCCACTTAATGAGTACTTAGTAACGATTAATAGTGATGAAACAATTCCTATGTTTAATACAGGGAAAAGTACTAGTGTAAAGCGTAAATTGAATCCAATTTTATCTCTTTTAAAACCTATTTTTGAAGATTCTTCTGTTGAAAAATATCTTCATAACGCAAAATATGATTATCAAGTTCTATATTATTATGGAATTGAGCTTAATGGNATTGTATTTGATACGATGTTAGCTTCTTTTTTATGTTCACCTTTCGATAAAATTGGGTTAAAGCACTGTGCTTTAAGAGTNTTTAATATTGAAATGAAATCTTATGAAGAAGTGGTTGGGAAAGGTAAAAATCAGCTATCTTTTGAAGANATTTCGATAGATGATGCTCTAGATTATGCAGCTGCAGACGCAGATATTACTTTGCGATTAAAAAATTATTTTGAGCCAATTATTAAAGAAAAGGGTATGGATTCATTATTTTATAAGATTGAAGTCCCTCTTATTATAGTATTAGCTCAGATTGAAATGGCAGGCGTTTCTTTAGATTTAGAACGCTTAAATAGTATACGCCAATTGTTTTCAAAAGAGCTAGAAGGATTGATTGATTCAATTTTTCAGAAAGTCGGTCATGATTTTAATATCAATTCAACAAAGCAAGTTGCAGAAGTGTTGTTTGATGAATTGGGGTTAACTGTTATTAAAAAGACTAAAACTGGTCGGTCTACTGATATGTCTGTGTTAGAACAATTAAAAAATGATCATATTGTCATTCAAGATATTATTGATTACAGAATGTTAGAAAAATTATTGTCAACTTATGTTAATTCGTTACCTCAACTTATTTCTCCTAAAACACAAAAAATTCATAGCCATTTTAACCAAGCTGTTGCAGTTACAGGACGATTGTCTTCTACAGCACCTAATTTGCAAAATATACCTATTAGAACAAACAAAGGAAAAGAAATAAGAAGTGTATTTGTGCCNTCATCCCNNAATCATATTATAATGGCAGCTGATTATTCGCAGATTGAACTTCGATTAATGGCTCATTTAGCTAAAGATAAGGCTATGATTGAGGCTTTTCATGCAGGTGTAGATATTCATACGCTTACAGCATCTATGGTTTTTGATTGTCCAGTTGAGGCTGTAACAAAAGATCAGCGNTATAAAGCAAAGGCAGTGAACTTTGGCATTTTATATGGAATGTCTGCAACAAGTTTAGCTAAACAAATTGATGTTTCTAGAAAAGAAGCAAGTAGTATGATNAATGATTATTTTTTGCGTTTTCCTGATGTCCAGTTATTTATTGATAAAACAATTGAACAGGCGAAAAAAGATGGTTATGTCAAAACAGAGTTTGGTCGAATAAGACCATTGCCTAANATTAATACTGCGAGTTGGTCCATTAGACAATTTGAAGAACGTGCNGCTGTAAATACAAGACTTCAAGGTACAGCTGCAGATATAATGAAGCTTGCTATGATAAATGTTTTTAAGACTTTAAATGATTCAAAACTAAATTCCAAAATGATTATTCAAGTTCATGATGAATTGGTTTTTGATGTTGAAGAACCCGAATTAAGTCAATTAACGGCATTAGTTTTAGCNGAAATGGAAGGTGTTGTCGACTATTTAGTTCCTTTAACTGTTGATGTTCAAATTGGTAAAAATTGGTTAGAGTTAAATTAATATATTGTAATGTAAATAGTTTGTGTTAATATTCATTTTTATTTTTATGTAATATTTTATTTATCGGATACGATAATTTGATGATATAACGTTTGGATATATCAACATATCTAATATATAATATAACTAGGGAGTTAGTATGACATTTAATTCTGAAAATAAAATCAATAATATAAACGATAATTCTTTAGCAGACATTGAAGCTGATAAGTTGGCTGATATTGTTAAAGATGGTACAGAAGTTTTACAAGATGATTTTAACAATAATTCAAGAATTCCTAATCCTAACACAGAATTAGAAGATAGCTCCTCAAATCAGCAAAATGAAGAAATGGATAAATCCGTTTATCTTGATGATTCCGTTAAAATGTATTTGCGTGAAATTGGTTCAGTTCCTTTGTTGTCAGCTCAAGAAGAAATTGATCTAGCNAAACGTATGGAAAACGGGGATATGGTTGCTAAACAAAAAATGATTAANGCTAATTTAAGACTTGTTGTTTCTATNGCAAAAAAATATATTGGTCAGGGATTACTTTTCTTAGATCTTATACAAGAAGGTAATGCTGGCTTAATTAGAGCTGCAGAAAAGTTTGATTATAGAAAAGGTTTTAAGTTTTCAACATATGCAACATGGTGGATTAAGCAGGGTGTTACTAGAGCTATTGCAGATCANTCTAGAACCATTAGAGTTCCTGTTCATATGGTTGAGACAATCTATAAATTTAAGAAAGCTTCTCGAATGCTTATGCAAAAGCTTGGACGCCAACCAACTGAAGAAGAAGTTTCTGCAGAAACAGAAATACCTTTGGAAAATATTATTTCGATTCGTAAGTATGCACAATTACCTATTTCTTTAGAAACGCCTATTGGTCAAGAAGAAGGGTCTGAGCTTGGTAACTTTGTTGAAGATAAAAATTCAATTACTCCTGAAAATAGATCAGAAAAAAATATGTTGCGTGAAAGTATTCTTGCGACTATGNAAGGGTTAAATNAAAGAGAGCAGATGATTATTAAACTTAGATTCGGTATTGATGATGGTCGTTCACGAACGNTAGAAGAAGTCGGTAAAGTATATAATGTTACACGAGAACGAATTCGTCAAATTGAGGAAAAAGCTTTACAAAAGCTTCGTAAAAATAAGAAGTTAGTAACACTACACAATAATAGTTAAGTTTCCTGAATTTTCATTATTAATTTTTTAGAACCAGGTGGGCCATTNGGGGCTTCGTATTTAATCATATTTCCATTTTTTGCGTCATACCAAATTGAGGCTTTCCATAATTTGCCTAGTAAGCCAGGTGGACTCATCTTAATTTTAATGCTTTCATAGGTTTTATTGTTAATTGTTACTGTTTCTTGGGTTTCTTTTTTAATAATCATTTTAGAAAACATTGGTCCTGTAGCCATTACAAATTCTATTTCTTTTTTATTTGATAATATAAATTCAGTTAAAAGTAAGGATGGAGATTGAACCCATGGTGTGTTTGATAACTTATATTCTTTATAGATTTCTTTATCTTTGTTTTTACCTGTTAAAATAATGTTATTATCTACATGCTTTGCATTAAAGTATGTTTTTGGAGAGAAATAATTAATCCATTCGATAAGTTTATTGTTTTTTAATTTAAGTGTTTCTGTATTTTTTGTTCCAANACAATTTATAANTTTATTTACATTTTCGGTTGTTATCGTACATGTTGATGATGCATTTTCGTCATTTTCAATTTCGATTGAGTAANTTAATTGATANGTTGATGCAACTATAACTGGACTTAACATNAATAGTACGATTAACAGTATTTGTTTTTTTAACATGAATTTATTATAGTATGCTATCTTTTAAATAGCTATTTTTTGAAGAAAATGTTCAAATCTAGTATTATATCAATATGGCTATAGATAATTTGGATCATGTTTTTAGAGAGGAATATAATTTAGATCAATTAACTGAAGAATTAATATTAGAAAACCCATTTGATCAATTTGAATTGTGGTTTCAAGATATTATAAAATCAGGTGTTCGACAACCGAATTCTATGGTTTTATCGACTTCNAATTTAGCGGGTGATGTTAATAGTAGAATTGTTCTTTTAAAAGACTATGATTTAGAGGGATTTACTTTTTATTCTGATTATCGTTCAAAAAAAGCACAATTTATGTCAGAAAACCCTAAAGCGTCTTTGTTATTTTATTCTATTGAATTAGAAAGGCAAATTCGTATAGAAGGCTTAATTGAAAAGGTTCCTTATGANACATCCAATAAATATTTTAAATCTAGACCGAAAGGTAGTCAATTTGCTGCAATGACTTCTCATCAATCGTCTATTGTAAAAGATAGAAATGAATTAGAGCTTTCTTATAAAAATGTTGAAAAACGTTTACAGGATCAAGATTTTGATTGTCCAGAATATTGGGGTGGTTATTGTTTAAAGCCAAATTATTTTGAGTTCTGGCAAGGAAGAAAATCACGACTTCATGATAGACTNATTTTTCGGTTAATTGATGAAAATTGGATTTTAAAACGTTTATCGCCTTAAGCTATTGTTTGATTTTTAAATAAATGTTGTCNACTNCTTTTTTTCCTGAAAGAAGGGCACCTTGGATAGATCCTTGAAGGGTCCAATCTCCACAAAAATATAATGAATTGTTNTTGTATCTACTATTGTATTGATANTTTGATGTTCGTTGTCTAACTACTGCTTTATTAACACTAAAACTCTTTAAAAACGTCCATTGTTCAACTTCTTTACCTAAAAGTGTTATGGCTTCTTTTTTGATTACATCNTCATGAATATCTTTTTTTTCATTAATTACACTAAAGCTATAGAGATATTTTCCTTTTGGGCTAGCTTTTTTGTTGATGTTGGTTACGCAATGGAAATTATTGATATGTTGATTAGGAGTGCTATTTAAATTTATTAGTCTATTATTATCAATCTTATGGTCAGAATAAAAATATAAATTCTGTGTTTTATGATAATGAGGTTTAGGAAAATTAAATAATGAGGCGCTAACGTGACCATTTAATGCAGAAATGATGAAATCAGCTTTGATTTCTAAATTAGTAGTTGTAATTTTTTTTCTGCTTACTTTTTTTATTGTTTCATTAAATAAAATATTATTTCTACTGCATTGATTNAGTAATTGTTTAGGAATTTCACCAATTCCATTTTCTGGCATAGCTGTATTTCCTAATAGGAAATTTTTTAAATAATATTGAAAAAGTCTTGATGACGATGATAACTCAGGGTCTAAAAATACGCCTGCAAAAAAAGGTTTTAAAAATACCTCTTTTAATTTGGGAGAAAAGTTTTCGTCAAAGTATCTAATGCATTCCATTTCTTTTTCTTTAAAGAGGTAACTGTCTGTTGTAAAAATAAATTTACTAAATAAAATTGAAAATTTGAGAAGATCTTTAGTTGAAATTATATGGTGGTCATTTTGTTGAATGTATTTTATGAGATGTTTAAATGGGTTATAAAAAAAATAACTATCAGTTTTGTTCCAACATTTTGCGCCTGATTCAAAAAATTTAAGATTAAGTTTTTTATAATTTAGTAGTTTTTTTGTCATAGGGTAACGTGTAGATAATACTTGGAATCCTCTATCTAAAATAAAATCATTAAACACTTCAGTTTTTAATTGACCTCCGACTTCATTTTCTTTTTCAATTAAAATGTAGTCTAAGCCTTTTTTTTTGCATTCAATTGCCGCTGNTAAACCTGCTAAACCAGCTCCTAAAATGGCTACTTGTGTTTTTTTCATTGAATAATAGTACAATTAAAATTTTTTTTATGAAATGGTTTTATTTNATTTTTAAATTATATTTGTTTGCAATAATTCGAAATGAAAATGTAAATAAAAATGAAAGTATAGCACTATTTGATAACGTTAAAGTTGTAGTGGAAGNTAAAAACACAAAAAAACAGGCTCCAATAAAGGACACTGTTGCATATAATGTTGTATCTTTATGAAATAGAAGTGGCTTTTTATTGCATAATATATCTCTTAGAATACTACCAAATGTTGCTGATATTGTTGCTAAGATAGCTATTATTATNATTGGNAAATTTAACACATAAGCTGTTTGTGCTGCGGTTACTGTAAAAAGTGCTAACCCAAGTGAGTCGGGATAGAATAACCATTTTTCTTTAAACTTAAAATTAAAAAAATAACTACTAAATAATGTAATTATTAAAATAATTAGTGGGTATTCGGGATGCGATATCCAGTAAATGGGTTGTTTATCAAGAATTAAATCTCTTATCGTACCGCCCCCAAAGGCTGTCGCTAGTGCAATAATATAAACTCCGACAGAGTCGTAATCATTGTTTGTTTTTGCTGTAATTATACCTGAAACTGCGAAAGCTAAAATACCTATACTTTCTAAAATATAAAATATTATTTCTGTCATAGAAGATTATTTTCTCATAGAAGTAATTTGTTTGTCATATTAATTTATTAATCTTTATGTTTTGCTAGCTTGTTTTTTGTTATTATAGTTGATGCTATGCCTGAATATTATGAAGTTTTACGAATAAAAAAATATTTAATTGATGGGGGTATTCTTCATCAACCTATTGAATCTTTTTATGTTACTGAAAAAGGTTTTCGATTATTTAAAAATATTTCTCGAGAGGTATTAGAGTCNTTTCTGATTAATAATGAAATATCTTCAATTGAGACNAANGCTAAATATACATTATTTAATTTTAAAAAAGGTGCAATGCTATTACATTATAGGTTTACGGGTGTTCCTCATATTGAAGGAGATCTGTATGGGGATCGATTGCAATCTATCTATAGTTTACCCATTACTAATATTAATAAAGACTATATACGATTTAGTTTAACATTTAATAATGATAAAGTTTTAAATTATATAGATACACGTTGTCTATCACATATACATGTTGATTATGCTGCCACTTCTTTTAATGATTTTAAATCGACTCAAGATTTACCTGATGATATTGAACATTTTACTTATTTAACGTTTAAAAAATGGAAAGAAAGTATTTTTAAATTGAATAAAGATTTAAAAACTTATTTATTAGATCAACGGTATGCTCCTTCAGGGATTGGAAATTATTTAGCTTGTGAAATTTGTCATTTTGCAAAATTAAATCCATGGAAAAAATTAAAATCTTTTACTCTAAAAGATTATGAAGCGTTAAAAATTGGAATAAATAAAGTAAAACAATACTGTCAAAAAAATAATGATTATTCTTGGTTTAAAGTTTATAATCAGGATACATGTAATTCTTGTGGTTATGATGTTATTAAGCAGCGACATAAAGGTAAATCTTCTCAAAGTACGACGTGGTGTAGGTCGTGCCAAAAATAAATATGATTGATAATTAAGAAGGGGTTAAGATGGTAAAAATTTTATTTATAGTTTTATTTATATTTTCGTTTATGTCGTATTCACAAGAATCTGAACTTCAGATTTTCAATTTGAAAAATGGAAGTANAGTTTCTGGTGAAGTTTTATCTTATGATAGTGAAACAACGAGTTATCTTGTTAAAACTTCTGTTGGCGNAATCACTATAAATATTAATGATTTGCAAGTTAATGATATTATTGTTTGGTTAATTAATGGNGATAGATATGTTGGNGAATTAATTATGGANACTGANACCTTTGTNAAAATAAAAACTAATTATGGGGTACTTGATATTGATCAAACACAAATTAAACGTCTTGAATTTAAATCAATCAAAAACACTTTTGATGTTAAAGAATTAGAACGTGTTGGTGATATTCAAGATCGTTATTTTTATGGAAATGAAAAATTAATTGATATTTATTTTGATCCAACTGGATTTACTTTAGATAAAAATGTCTTATATATTAGTGGTTTATCGATTGGTTATGGGATTTCAGATCGATTACAATTTACAACAAAATATTGGGAAACTATTGCTAGTGGTAGTCTAAACGCACGTATTAAATATAAATTATTTGAAAAAGGTGATCTAAAGAAAAAGAATGCTTTTTCTATTGGAACACATTTTCATTTAGCTAGCTATCCCAGTAAATATTACACAGCAAAAGATGATTCCGGTGATGACATAAGACTTCGAGTAGGACAGACTGATGAGGACTCTCCAGCTACTAGAAAAAGCTGGGCAGAGTTTTTTATGGCACATACAACGTCTTCGTTAAAGAAATCTGAAAAAGGAAGATATGGTTGGACAAATGGTTTATCCGTAACCAGTTATCCTGATTTTGAACTTTTATTACGCTTATACTCAGCCATTGATATTGATATAAGAGATGATTTGAAATTTTTGTTTGAAATTTTTTATGATCCATATTGGCAAAATAGTTTTGATACACAAGCTATGTTTGATGAATTAAACATTAATATTGATTATGGAATTATTTATAATGTTAATGACAATCTTCGTTTTGGAATTCATTATCAACGACCATTTTTTGCATTTTATTATAAATATTAGTTATGTTTGATGCATTACTTAATGATTTAACATTAGATAAAGTTACTTTAGATATAATTAAACGACGTTTTTTTGATGAATTAAAAAGTGCTTTTAAAAATCAATCATCTTGTTTAGGGTGTTATAATACTCATATTTATTTGCCTCCAAAGAACCCAAAAGAATCTTATTTTTTAGCAATAGATTTAGGTGGTTCAAATTTGAGGGTAGCTATTTGCAANCGATTTAAAGACAAAATAGACATTATTTCAATTACAAAAGAACCTTTAGATGTTAAGTTAATGACAACAAATGTAACATTTTTATTTGAGTTTATCGCTGAATGCTGTGTTTCTATAATTAAGAAATATAATATCCAACAGGATATTTCAGTTGGTTTTACATTTAGTTTTCGTGTCGANCAGCATTCAAAAGTAAGATCGACAGTGAAACAATGGAATAAAGGTTATTTATTAGCTATAAATTTTGATCCTGCAATGGAACTAGAACGACTCTTTCATTTAAAAGGCTTTGAGCAAATTAAAGTTGATTGTTTAATAAATGATACTACAGCTACATTATTAACAAACTATTTTTATGATAATTGCTGTGATGTAGGTTTAATTTTAGGTACAGGAAGTAATATGTGTTTAGCTGTTCCAAAGCTAGCTTTAAATGATGACTTGTTTGATGATAATTATGAAAAATTGATTTTTAATTTAGAATCTGGAAACTATAATGTTGATTTGCCACGTACTACTATTGATGACATTCTTGATAAACACTCTTTAAATCCTAGTATTCAATTTGAAGAAAAAATGGTTGCAGGACTTTATTTAGGGGAATTAGTTAGTTTATCTTTATTGGAATATTTTAATGAGAAAGAGTATGTTTTAAATTGGGAAAAAAAAGATTATTTGGATTCTGAAACTATTGGTCAATTTCAATTTTCATCACATGATGATATTTATATTTATTTTAAAACTTTATTAAATTTNGAATTATCGAGAGATGATATAGAGATGGTTCAGCGTCTGTGTCGTCTTATTACATCACGATCTGCTCAAATTGCAGCAGCATTGGTTGCAGGTGCGATTACTTTTTTGACTTCTTTAGACTCTAAACAACACAATATAGGAATTGATGGAAGTTTATATCGTATTCATCCTGGGTATAAAGAACTTTTTGAAACTACAGTCTGTGATTTGTTAANCGATATTCCTTTTACTGTATCTTTTTTAACACAAGATAATGCCTCATTAATCGGATCTGCTTTGNTTNTNGATTAAATTATTAATGTTTAATAGTGATTAAAATGGGGAAATTGATTCTATAATTCGTAATCAGTTGTTAATTGATTGAGGTGGTATCAATAAAGAAAAATTCTATAATAATGGTGTTTTGTGCATTTATAATACTTCTTGTTTCTTTTTTTTTAGGACGAGTGTTGGTTCCATCTTATANTGTTACAAAAGTGTTACTAGATGTGACATTTGAAGATGATAAAGGCTTTTTTATTCATAAAGGAAAAGAAAAAGTTTTAGAGGATGTTTACCAAATAACAGATTCATTCTTATATAATTTTGATAGCAATCTTGATGATTTTATTCCTGAAATTGAGCATGAAATAGTGCAAATTGAGGATAGTTTTTATTGGATAGAATTAGATAAAACCTATCATGCTTGGGCTTTATTTCCGGCTTTTGTTACTCTTTTGTTATGTTGGATAGTACGTGAACCTGTTATGTCATTATTATTTGGAGTTTTGTCGGGTTCGATGATTTTGCAACATTATAATGTTATTGAACAGGTACTACTTCCAACATTAATGTCGAAAAGCGCAGCTACAATAATATTGTTATATTTTATTTTACTTGGAGGTCTTTTGGGAATGTGGTCAATAACTGGAGCTGATCAAGCATTTGCCAAATGGATGACTAAGCATTTTGTAAAAGGTCCGCGTTCGGCAAAGTTGGTATCTTGGTTTTTAGGAGTTCTTTTTTTTCAAGGTGGTACNGTAAGTGTTGTTCTTGTNGGNACAATGGTAAAACCATTATCTGATAAACATAANGTNAGTCATGAAGAGTTAGCATATGTTGTTGATTCTACNGCATCNCCAATTGCTTCTCAGTTAGCATTTAATGCTTGGCCNGCNTATATTCAAGGTTTTATTTATGTTGCTGGTGTNACTTGGTTAGCTACAGAAGCTGATCGGATTGCTTTCTTTTTTAAAAGCGTTCCATTTTGTTTTTATGCAATTTTTGCTGTTTTTGGCACATTTATGCTTGCTATTGGAAAACCTTTATTTATTGGNAAGCAAATGAAAGCGGCAATAAAACGATCTAGGGAAAAAGGATTATTAGATCGACCGGGTATTCAAAAAACAACTTCAGGTAAAGTTTCATTNCANACTATTCCAAAAGGGTATAAATCTACATTATATGACTTTGCTATTCCATTGTTTTTACTTATTTTTACNGCTATTTATACNTTTNTTATTTCAGGAAGTCCTGATATTTTATTAGCTTTTTCATTAGCTTTATCTTGTGTTGTTTTAATGGGAATAGGGAAGGGGTTATCTTTAAAAGATACGATTAAAGGATTAACAATGGGGATGCAAACGATGGTATTGGGTTTAATGGTATTNNTGTTGGCGATTTGTATTGGNAAAATGACAGTAACATTAGGTGCTGGAACTTATATGGTAAATTTGTTGGGCGATTCTTTGCCATATTGGTGTTTACCTGTCTGTTTGCAAATACTAACAATTATNATTGCATTTTCNACTGGTACTAGTTGGGGAACNTATGCNATTACNTTTCCNATTGCNATGCCTTTAGCATGGGCTATTTCACAATCAGCNGGTTTGGATAATCCAATGCTTTTTATGACGTTATGTTTTGCTGCAGTTATGGACGGGTCTGTTTATGGTGATCAATGTTCNCCNATTTCAGATACAACNGTATTAAGNTCAATGTGTACAGGNTGTGATTTGATGGATCANGTTAAAACTCAGATTCCTCAGGCATCAGTTGCAGCTTTAGCNGCAGCTNTTTGTTGGACTACNTGTGCNATTTTATTTGTTTAAACTTTTATTTATTTTTACAATCGCTTCTTGCAAACTTTTCTCTTAATTCATCAGCTTTTTTATACATTTCAAGAGTTTTTTTAATTTGATTGTGTGTTTCTAAANGACGATAATCATTTATANTATAAGTTGNTTTTTTAGGTAAGTCTTTTGGANTAATAGAAAATTTTTTATTTTGGGANAGATTTTTACATAATTGTAANTTATNTGNAGTTGAGTNTNATTGANNTTTANNAATTGGGTTTTTATAAAAATATTTNAGGTTANTTGTTGNNANTTTNAATGGCATTTTTTTTTCCTTTCTTTTATAGTGTAGTGTTAATTTTATTTTTGTTAAATTATAAATAAAAATAAANCTTTTTTACATATTGGGTTCGTTGATATGTTGTTTATAAAGCTATTTAACTATTTTTGGTAGTCAGATTTTATTTAGAAGGTTAGCTGATATTGGATATAAATTTAAATTTTATCGCTGGGTTTTCTTTAATTTCTCTATTTAAACTCCATGTTGTTTCAGCTAAATAGACAAGTTTTTTATCTTGATCATAAGCAATTTGGTTTGGCACTTTGTTTGTGAATTCATCTAAGTCTTTTTTATCACCTTCAATCCAAACAGCTTTAATAAAATTCAGCGTTTCGAATCGACATTTAGCTTTATATTCATGTTCTAAGCGATATGTGATAACTTCAAATTGAAGTACACCAACCACTCCAACTATTTTTCTTGAGTCTTTTACTCTTGTAAATAACTGAGCAACACCTTCTTCACATAAATGCGTTAACCCTGTATTTAATTGTTTTGATTTCATNGGATCTTCATTAACTACAAATTTGAATATTTCCGGGGAAAAATGTGGTATACCTGTGAACATGAGTGACTTNCCTTCAGTTAGAGTATCTCCAATNTTCAAATTTCCTGTGTCATGTAAGCCTATAATATCTCCAGGGTAGGCTTTATCAACAATAGATTTTTCTTGAGCCATAAAAGCAGTTGGCGTTGAAAACTTAAGGGATTTTTTAGATCTAACATGAAAGATTTTTTTATTCCGTTCAAAAATACCTGAACAAATTCGTAAGAAAGCGATTCTATCACGATGTTTTGGGTCTATATTTGCATGGATTTTAAAAATAAACCCTGAAAAGTTAGGGTTATTTGGCATNATTTCGATATCAGATGCGATCCTTTTTTTTGGAGGAGGCGAATATTCAGTAAANGAATCGAGTAGATGTTGAACACCAAAATTATTTAATGCACTTCCGAAAAATAATGGNGTGATANTTCCTNTTAAATAGTCTTCTTTATTAAACTCAGGATANACNCCAGTNATTAANTCNACNTCTTCTCTTAATTTTGTAGCAAATAAGCCTAATTTTTCATCTAAGATAGAATCATTTAAATCATTTATTTCTATAGCAGGCTCAGTTTTTTTACTTTGGTTGTATAAAAAAATCTTTTTTTGTGGAATATGGTAGACACCTTTAAACTCTTTTCCTAATCCAATTGGCCATGAAATTGGACAGACATTAATTTGAAGTTTTTCTTCAATTTCATCTAAAACATCAATAGGATCTTTTCCTTCTCGATCTAATTTGTTAATAAATGTCATGATGGGTGTATTTCTCATTCGACAAACTTCCATAAGTTTATGTGTTTGTGACTCAACCCCTTTTGTATAGTCGATTACCATGACGGCGCTATCGACNGCNGTNAGTGTTCTNTAAGTGTCTTCAGAAAAATCTTTATGACCTGGTGTATCTAAGATATTTATTTTTATATTATTNTAAATAAAACCCATNACTGAAGTNGCTACTGANATNCCTCTTTGTTTTTCAATTTCCATAAAGTCAGATGTNGCNTGNCGNGTNGCTTTTTTNGCTTTNATTGCTCCNGCNACNTGAATTGCACCNCCAAATAGAAGTAANTTTTCTGTTAAAGTTGTTTTTCCAGCATCGGGATGACTGATTATCCCAAACGTTCTACGTTTNAGGACTTCTTGTTCTAANTCGTTCATTTTACTTGGATAGAANANTTNCCTAANTCTTTTTTTAGTTGGTTTGANGANGTGTAATGAATACCGTTNATTAATATTCTTTTTGCTGAGGTTATATTTTCTGTTAAATCATCAATAAAAACACATTCAGATGGAATTAAGCGAAATTTTGTAATTAAATAGTCATAAATTCCAAGTTCAGGTTTCTTCATCATAACATCGTTCGATAGAATAATACCTTTTGATAAATTAAAAAAATCATGNTCTTTTTTTAATCTGGCNAATGGTTTAGATTGGAAGTTGGATAAGATATAGATNTTNAATTTTTTAGAAAGTATTTTAAAGATTTCTATTGTATTTTTGTTTGGTATTAAATAATCAGGAAACTCATTTATTAAGGTTCTAANTTCATTTTTACTTCTATCATCTAATTTGAATGTGGATGAAAGTTTTTCGACAACATTATTTTCAGTAAGATCTCCACGATCTAATTTTTGCCATAATTCACTTTGAAAAAGCTCATTTAAATAAAATTCTTTTTTATTTGATTTTTGGTAATATACTAGAAATAATATGTAAAGGGTCATANTTAAATAAAACATTACCAACATCGAAAATTATATTTTTAATCACTGNAAACCTAGTTATTTTTTATGANTTAATTAAATCACGTTTATGCTATTTATTACAGCCTTATTCTAAATTTGATTTTGAATTANTGAGGAAACTTCAGAAAATGAAAGTTTTTCGTTTGTATTATTTTCGGTTATAGGGGATTTTTTATAATTTTTTGCGTTTCTTACAGTTGTTCCAGAAGTNCTTCTTTGATCGCTTATGTTTAATTTTCGTTTCATTGTAGANCTAATATCTTGCATCTCTTTACTAACAAGATAGACATGACCTTGACCTGCTGAAGTTGATTTTTGAGAATGTGAATAAATTCTACCTATTTGACCTGAGTTTACTTTTGCCTGTGTTTGCAAACTAAATACAGTTAATAAAAACAATAAAATAAATAATTTATTTTTCATGTTGGTANATTTACATTTGANATGCCAATTTACTTTATCACTGGNCTTATGNTTTTTTNTTCATAATTGTTGTATTTTTATCTAAAAGTAACAAAAATGTTTTAAATTTAAAGGTTTTTTTTAATTCTTACATCATTTATCATATGTCTAATGTTTATTAAGATGATTTTAATTATTAAAATTTTTATTCTCACATCGATATCTTTTGGTTATGCTTCGAGTTATTTATTAGGTGTTAATTCAAATATTTATCATACAACTAATGATAGACCAAGTTTTGATTATACGTATCAGCAGATTTTTAAAAATTTTCATTATAATAACTTTTCATTTGAATATTTGTTTGACGGTAGAGATGAATTTTTAACTCCATTTAGTTTGAAATATGATAGAGGTTTTTTTATAAATTCAATACATAAAAAATTTCCTAATTTAAAAGGCTTTGTTGATTGCGGACTTAAAATTTCTAGTAACCATTCGCATTATTTGATTTTTGCTGGGTCAAAACTAGGTTTTATTGCTCGGATAAATTCGGCTGTTTCACAATTTATGTACTTACAATATTATATTTCTTCTGATNATTCTTATAATCATGTCCAGNTATCTTATGGAATTCATTATTTTAGGGGAGAAGGTCTNAATAATGAGTTTAAAACNGATCGATTAAAACGGAAGAAACGTGCTATACTGAAGTTCCTATGATAAATAAAGATAATTTAACAAAAGAGTTATTAAAATCTTATGATAAACTTGGTTTGTCACGATCNGTTGATTTTGCACGTTTTCCTTCAATTTCAAAAGTGAGATCTTTTTTAGAAAGTACAAANGATATTTTATTTCCAGGTATTTATCGTTCAATAGAAAAAGAAAAGAACTTAAATGANTTTATTCAAGATAAAGTTAATGAAGTTGATTTAGCGTTAAATGATTTAATTCAAAAAAATCTTTTGTATAAAGATACTTTGCTTAAGGAAAAAGAGGTTTCTAANCATTCCACAAAAATAGTATCAGATTTTTTTAATGACATTACTCAAATTCGTGAATTTTTAATCGATGATGCTCATGCGATTTTTAATGGTGATCCGGCTGCAAAAACTGTTGAAGAGATTTTAATGTCTTATGTAACATTCCAATCTATACTTGTTTATCGTATTGCTCATTTCTTTTACAAAAATGAATTGTTTTTATTTGCTCGAATGATGGCTGAAATTTCGCATTTTGATACAAGTATTGATATACATCCTGGTGCTAAAATTGGACGTTCCTTTTGTATTGATCATGGAACGGGTATCGTTATTGGAGAAACTGCTGAAATTGGAGAAAATGTTAAATTATACCAAGGAGTAACTTTAGGTGCTTTTAGTGTTGACAAGGCTGACCAAGATAAAAAANGACATCCAACAATAGAAGATAATGTCACTGTCTATGCGATGAGCACGATTCTTGGNGGTAGTACTGTTGTCGGGTCTGGTTCTATTATTGGAGCAAATGTTTGGTTGACTAAATCTGTTCCTGAAAATTCTAAAATTAAATTATCTACTATTGCATAAAAGGATTAAATTTCATTGAATAAAACACCATCAATACTTTCAGATATAGTTGATTACAAAAAAAAAGTTGTTGAAACTTTAAAAAAATCAGTTGGAAATGATTTTTTTNAAAAAGAATTATTAAAATATAAAAAAAATGATTATTCTCGTTTTAAAAATNCAATTGAAAAAAAAGGGCTTAGTTTAATTGCTGAAATAAAAAAAGCATCTCCATCGAAAGGAATTATTAATCATAATTTTAAACCTGATCAGATAGCTCAAAATTATATTTCTNCTGGTGCTCGGGCACTTTCAATTTTAACTGATGAAGCTTATTTTCAAGGCTCTAATGCAATTCTGACTAGTGTAAGTGANCAAGTTGAAATTCCGATTTTAAGAAAAGATTTTATTATTGATCCGATCCAGGTTTATGANGCTAAGGTTATAGGTGCTGATGCTATTTTGATAATTTTAGCTATTTTAACTGTTGATCAGGCACAATTGNTANTNGATANTGCNAAAAANTGTGGTTTAGATGTTTTAATAGAACTACATGATGATAAAGATGTTGAAAAACTTTATCAACTTAATGGTGTTCAGCTAATTGGGATTAATAATCGAAATTTGTATGACTTTTCTGTTGATATTTCGAGGGCTCATTCTTATTATGAGTCTTTAAAAAATGATTTTTCATCATGTTTATTTGTTGCTGAGAGTGGGTATGAAACTGCTCAACAGTTAAAAAAGATTGAGACCCTTGGTTTTAATGCTGTATTAATAGGTGAAGGCTTGGTAACTTCGTCGTCATTAACAAAATATTTTNATTATGAAAGTTAAAATTTGCGGTTTAACAAATAGTAATGATATTAANAATGTTGTGCATTTAGGTGCGGATGCTATTGGTGTTATATTTTATGAAAAGAGTCCTCGTTCAGTAAGTCTTGAAGATGCAGAAGTCTTATTTCATGATGTNCCTGCGTTTGTAAATCGNGTTGGTGTTTTTGTTAATCAAACTGTTCAGTTTGTAAATGAGGTATCTGAAAAATGTCAATTAGACTATGTCCAACTTCATGGTGATGAATCTGTTAGTTACTGTCAAAAGATTAAACGGAAGATTATNAAGGCATTTAGAGTATCTACAATTGATGATATTAAATCTATTGTTGAGTATAAAGATCTTGCTAGTGCTATTTTGCTGGATACAAAAGTTAAAGGAAGTTTTGGTGGTACGGGTCAATCATTTGATTGGGGCTTAGCAATAGCAGCGAAAGAATATGATGTGCCAGTTATTTTATCTGGAGGGATTAATATTTCAAATGTTCAAAAAGCGATTCAAATTGTTGATCCTTATTGTATTGATATCTCTTCTGGTGTAGAAATTGAACCTGGCGTTAAAGATTATCATAAACTTGAAGAATTTATACGCTTACTTAAAGTAGGGTAGTTTAAGTAATTATAACGCCTCCTCCAACAATATTATCTTTTTTATAAAGAACGCATGATTGTCCTGGAGAAACAAATTGTTGTGGAGANTTACTTTTTAAAACTATTTCGGTTTCTGTTTGGTCAATTACTTTTCCTTTAAAAGGTGTCATCTGATAACGTGTTTTAATGTCGTATGTTTTATTTAAGATAGGCGTATCTTTATTAACTAGCGTAAATTTACTTATTTTTATTACACTAGAAGCTAATTCATCTTTATGGCCAACAATGACTTTATTTTCTTTAGAATCGATTTTAATGACATAAAGGGGAGCATTACTTGAAATATTAAGACCTTTTCTTTGCCCTATTGTGTAATGATAAATTCCTTTGTGAGTACCAAGAATATTGTTTTCGGTATCTACAATATTTCCTGTAAGACCAGCTTGTTTTTCAAGCTGAGTTTCAATAAATTCTTTATAATTTCCATTAGTAATAAAGCATATATCTTGGCTCTCTTTTTTATTTGCATTAATTAGTCCCATATTAATTGCCATTTTTCGTATTTCTGCTTTTTGGTAATTTCCTAGAGGAAAAAAGGTTTTTTTTAAGGTTTCAGAATCAAGCATATATAAAAAATAAGATTGATCTTTTCTGGGATCTTTTCCTTTTTTAAGGAAAAATTTATTTTTTTTATTGCTTTTCGTAATTTTACAATANTGTCCCGTTGCTACATATTCTGCATTTAAATCTTTTGCAGTACGAAGTAATTCATCAAATTTAATATGNCGATTACATTCAACNCATGGGTTTGGCGTATGTCCAAGCATATATTCGTTAATAAAATAATCTATAACATGATGTTTGAAATTGTCTCTAATATTTATAGTNTAGTGAGGAATTTTAAGTTTATTGGCAACTCGTTTAGCATCTGTTATTGAATTTAAATTACAGCATGCAGATAATTTTTCTGACTCTTTTGGCAGTAGTTGAAAGGTTATTCCAATGACATCGTAACCTCTTTTTTTTAATAAGGCAGCTGTTACTGATGAATCAACACCCCCTGACATACCTACTAGAACTCGTTTTTTTTCTTTCATTTTGCTTTTTGTTTTAATTTTTTTTAGTTCAAATTTAGCATATTTTGGTTGTTTTTAGAATGTTTTAAGATTAAAAAATGTTTTTGATTTAATTTTTTAGGGTAAATACTTTTATTATAGNCTTTTTATTAGTACTATAATATTTTAACATTTGAATATATTGTTTAATTATTAGGGGTTAATATTTGAGTTTTTTAGAAAAGTTAAAAGATATTGCAAATACAGATGTTTCTGATTTGTTTAAGAAAAAACCAAAAGCTTCAGTTGACACACCTGTAGAAAAATCAACAGTTTCAGAAGCTGCACAAAAAACTCCGGTTGATGATAAAAAACTTACTAAAAAACAAGAAAAAGAAAAACAAAAAATAGAAAAACAACGACTTAAAGACGAAAAGAAAAAAGAAAAAGAACAACTTAAACAAGCTAAAAAACAATCTAAGGTTAAGCCAAAGAAAAAAAATAAAAAACCTTTATTTGGCTTTTTGAAATCAAAAAAGAAATTATTAGAAGAAGAGCTTAAAAATTCACAAGCTGAAGTTGAAAAATTGGAAGAAGATGTTAATGTATTCGACTCAATTGAGGATGACTTTATTCAAGATAAAGAACTTAAAGAAAAGGCAGAAGAAGAAGAAGTTGTTGATGAAGTCGAAATTCTAACAAAAGATAAAGATTCTAAAACTATAGCCCCTGATGGCGTTACTGTATCAGAAGAAGAAACTATTTCGGTTGAATCAACCAATGATCAAGATGCTTTAGTTGTAGATGAAGTTGTTTCAAGTGATACCGAAAAAGAAGANTCTGAATCTCAAGTAGAAAAAAATGTCACTAAAGAAGAAAAAACGATAGAAGAAAGTATGGCAAGTGAATCGAAAGAGGCAGTTAAACTTGATCTGCCACCTACAGCTGTTGTTTCAAACCAAGTTCAAATTAAACAAGATTTATCTGATGTTGAATCAGATCTAGGTGAGTTGAATGTACCTAAAGAAGATGTGAAAGAAGCTGTGTCAACAGGATCCTTAATTAAGGAAGGTTCTTTATTAAGTGAGTTGGATAGTTTAATTACTAAAAGACATTATGCAGATGAAGAAAAACGAAAACAAAAACAAATGAAACTATTTACAGGTTATCAACGAACTCAAGATGGATCTCATCTATTAATTGATGATGAACTTTAATTTCTGATTATTAAGTNTTCTTTTTTACAAAATTCNTTAATTTCTGTTATTGTTAGTTCTTTGTAATGAAGTAATGATGCTAGTAATGCAGCATCTGAACAGTTTAAGACTTCAGATATGTGTTCAATTTTTCCTGCTCCTCCAGATGCAATTATAGGGATCTTACATAAGTGACTAATTGCTTTTGTGAGTTCTATATCATATCCACTTTTTGTTCCATCTTTATCCATTGATGTGACTAAAAGTTCTCCAGCACCACAATTTTCGACATATTTTGCCCATTTTACAGCATCTATACCTGTNGGATAGCGACCACCATGGCTAAATACTTCCCATTGACTTGTTTTGTCACATTGAACTTCGTGTAAAATATTTTCTTTTTTTGTTTTTGTTATAGCTTTTTTNGCGTCAATTGCACAAACAATACATTGGGAACCAAACTTATTTGATGCATTTTTTATTAATTCAGGGTTTTTTATCGCTGCAGAATTGATAGAGACCTTATCTGCTCCAGCACGCAGTAAATCGTTAATAGTATCAACATCATTAATACCACCTCCAACTGTAAAAGGAATAAAAAGGCATTCTGCAACCTTACTAACCAAATCAATTAAAATTTTTCTTTTATCTGAACTTGCTGTTATATCTAAAAAAACTAATTCGTCAGCGCCTTCCNTATCATATTGTTTAGCTAGTTCAACAGGGTCTCCAGCATCNCGTAAATTTACAAAGTTTGTGCCTTTGACAACTCGTCCTTCAGTAATGTCTAAACANGGAATNATTCGTTTTGCTAACATAATAGTGTTGTATTATAACCTCTTTTGAAATCAGCGTAAGTCATTACTTTTTTTCCTTCTGGTTTAACTGTAATGGGAATTAATTCGTTGTTTTCTATTTCAGCAGCCAATATTTTAATTCGTTTGTTATTTTTAATTGTGTAAGCCCCGGGAGTGGGTGAAAAAGCTCTGATTTTAGCAAAATTTGTTTTTATGTCATTTTTTGGATCTAAAAACAAATCTTCTTTTTTTATTTTTTTACAATATGTAGCATTTGAATGGTTTTGCTTTATTGGATCTATTTTATGGTTTTTTAGTGATTTTTCTATCCATTCACTGCAAGTGCTTGCTGCTAATTGGGCTAAATTATCGTGTAATATAGCAAAATTATCTTTTTTCTCTATGTTACAGCTATTTTTAAGTAAAATTGCTCCTTCGTCCATTTTTTCATTCATATGAATTAAGGTAATTCCTGTTTGGGTATCGTTATTTAATAAAGCTGCTTGTATTGGGGATGCGCCACGGTATTGTGGTAATAGTGAGGCATGAAGGTTGATGCAATAAAAATTATTAACAATTTCTTTGGGTAATATCATTCCATAAGCGATTACAATTAAAATATCTGGCTTTAAATTTTGAATTAAATCTCTGAAAGTATCTTTATTAGTTGGTGTAGAAACGTTTAGATTAAGTTTTAAAGCCAATTCTTTTATAGGGGTAGCTGATTTTTTTGACCCTCTAGATCTAATTTTGTCAGGCTGTGTTATTACATGTGTGATTTCAATATCTTTAATATCTTTTAAAGAAGTGAGGGTAGGGCAAGCAAAATCTGGGGTTCCGCAAAAAATTACTTTTTTTTTCATTTGATTATTATAATCTTTTACTATTTCTTTTTCAAAATATAACTTATTTGGTATTTTTATTATAAAAATGGTATATTTTGATAAACATTAATTTAGGTAATTTTTATGAAAAACTCTATTCTTCTTTTTCCGTCTTCTTTTTCTTTTGATGTTAGACAATCAAAAAATATATATCTTCAAAAAAAATATTTGAATGATTCTTTGCATCATTCTCAGTACAGTCAAAACCTTAAGGGACTTACTAAAGAATATGAGATGTATAATCAAAAAATAGTTGATTTTATTTTAACAAAATTAGAAAAGAATGATTTAGATACAAAGTTTTCTTCAAATATTAAGCTTTTTGCACATTTAACTTGTTTGCAAATTATGCCATTGTTAACATTGTCTCAAAGTGATTTTTTACACTTTCATTTTTTTGATTTCATTGATGAAAATGGGAGGCTTTCAGATAATTTTTTTAAAAGTTCAAAAAATCAATTTAAGGTAAATATACAACAAATTAGAGCTAAGCAAAATTGTTTAGAAGGGTTTAAACCTAAGGAATCAGTCTCTTTGTTTCAACAATTAATTTTAAAATTTATTAATACATATAAAAATACTCAGGATAATCAAAAACAATTGTTNATAAAAAAGCTTTCNGGTATCGACAAACTTCTCGACTCTATTCAGCAGTATAGTGCTTTTAATGATAAAGACCGAAAAATAATTGATTTAGCTGATANAACNTCTACTATAATTTTACAAACAAATTTCTTTCAGCATGCTTTTTATACAACTATTAAAAAGGTAAATAAATCTNTTGNTATTACGTATTATGATTTTAATAATTTTGATCGTTTAAAACCGGAAAATAGTAATAGTAATGATCAAAANTTATTTAAACCTCATCGTCTTCATATAACAAAATGGTCTNAAAAATCGATTAATCAATATTTTTATATTTTACAAAATATGCTTTCACTGACAAACACTAATANTAAATCTTTTAGAGGTGCTTCAAAAATAGANTCGTTTAATGTTATAAAAAATAAATTTAATGACTTACTNAACAAANATNTTGAAAAAAAGAGTTTGTTTATNGNANNNCTTTATNAAAAATTATCTAATAATCATTTTAAAANTCAATTAACTAAAAATGACATTGAAGATGCTTTTACTAAATCAGGCTATCAATACCATGAATTAAGAAATGTTCTACAAGAANNCTNTTCTGATAATGATTTTTTGAATTATGTACATACTTTAGTTTTAGAAAAAGTTATTCATGAACCTGAANACTANTTTAAGGATTTAAAGGTGGAACATGATTGGAATACATTTCCCAATTGTTTTCAAGTAGTTGGTAATTGCTCTATTCATAACCTTAAAGCAGCTTTGTTTGCTGAATTAGGTTTTGATTTTAGTTCTCATAAATCGGTGTCACAGCATACGACTAAACCTTTTGATGATGTTGTCCAAATTAATTTTGAGTTACTAAAGCTTGTTATTGATGAAATTGATTTAAGCAAATAAAAATACTGTTTTATACTTAATATTTATTCTTTAGATTGCTAAGTGCTAATCATGTTGGGNAGGCGAAGTNAGGGGTGCCGCAAAAGATAATTTTTTTTGTCATTTTTATATTATTGCAAAGCTATTTATTAAGAAAAGGTGTTACGTTTAAAATGCCTGTATCTAATGAACTGGCATTGATTAAATTGCTTTTGATAGTACTTAATGGATGAGAATGTAATCACCTGATTTTTTGTATCTTAATTTTTTATCTTTTTTTATCTTTTTATTTTTTGTTTTGTCGATTTTATTTGTTGTATTATTATTTTCTTGGTTTAATTTTTTTTCATTAGATTGATTTGTTTTATTTATCATTTCACTTAAGTAATCATCAAAATCTTTTAATAATAATTTTTTTAGTTCTTCAAAATCTTTTTCTAAAACATTATACAAACCAAAATTTTTGAATTTAATTTTTCTTAGGTTTTTATCAAGGTATTTTGTATATGTGTGAGCAAAAAGTTTTTTTCCATTGTTGTCATATGCTTTTATGAGCATTTCTCCTCTTAAATTTATCTCTTTTTCNCTCGATACTTTGTCATAAATGACATATAAAGTTATGATAGCATCAACATTTAACTCATCTGCAAGTGATTTTCCTAGTTTAGAATGATTTTGCAAAATTTCATTAAATAAATATTTTTCAGGGATGTAATATGCGTTAATGTTTTTGTTAGGAGAATATTTGTCTGAATTATAAAATTGTTGGTAAATAGGGTTATCGTGAATGGTATTAATGTTTAGTACGTTAATNTTGTTTTTTTNTAGTATGTTTTGATATTGGTCAACAAAATCNTTAAAATACTCATCTGGTAAGTTTGACTTGTTTGCACCAGAAAGTGCATCAACAAAACTNCCCAGATTAATTTTATTAGGATCACGGCTAACGGTATTGACGTATTTATTAAATGTAAAGCTNACGATGGCTACATTATTATTTACGAGGTAACTGGCANNNTTGTTGTNNTTACATGACCAAAANAGCAAAGGTGATAATGTGGTAATTATTAATAATTTCAGAAAATTCATTAGAAAAACATTACTAAATATTNTATGTGATTTCAATANCTATATTTTGTTTTGGTTGATTATATTATNGATGTCAGTGAATATTAGGTGTAAGGTTTAAAATCTAACATTTTTTTGGTTGCTACTTGTTGAGTTGAAAACTCACGCTATTGCTATTCAGTATGGTTTTCGTTACTCTTGAATTGTTATGGATTTACCAAAAGTTCTTATTTTAGGCCGACCTAACGTAGGAAAATCAACTTTAATCAATAGAATTGTAAAAAAGCGAGCCNCAATAACGTTTGATGCTCCTGGTGTTACTCGTGATTTAAATCAATTTTTAGTTGAATGGAAAGGGATTCCTTTTTTGATGCAAGATAGTGGTGGTATTTTTTTATCTGACTCTGCTGATTTTGAATTTCAGGATCAAGTTGAATTGTTGGTTCAAAAAGCAATTGAAGAGGCTTCTCGGATTATATTTTTAGTAGATTACAAAGACGGTGTATTACCAGTTGATGAAAAAATTGCAAAGTTGTTACGTCAAAAACCTGAAAAAGTGGTGTTGGTTGTTAATAAAGTTGATGATGATGACCATAAACAACATTTAAGTGAGTTTTTTAAATTGGGTTTTGGGCAGCCGATTGCAGTATCTTCTTTACATGGACATGGNATTTTTCCAATGATGAAAGAAGTTGTAAAATATTTCAATAAACCAGATTATGATGTTGTTCAGGAAGATATTATAAAAGTAGCTATTGTTGGCCGTACAAATGTAGGTAAATCTAGTTTATTGAACCTTATTTTTGATGATGAAAAAGTTATTGTGTCAGAAAAAGCAGGTACAACACGAGATGCTGCACATTTTTATTATATTTATGCTGAACAAAAATACGAATTTATTGATACGGCTGGAGTACGTAAAAATTCAAAATTAAAACGAAAAGTCGATTTTTATTCAGCTGTNAGAACTGAAAAAATGATTACGGAAGCCGATTTGGTTGTTGTTGTTTTGGATGCAGAAAGGGGCTTAAGTCAACAAGATAAATCTTTGATAAATCAGGTGATGAAAGAGTATAAATCCTTAATGATTTTTGTTAATAAGTCGGATGTTTTTCAAGGTGATGAAACATTAATTAAGGATTTTAAAGCAATGTTAATTCATAGTGTTCCTAAACTTGAGTATTATCCTATTATGTTTGGATCAGCGGTAAAAAAAGAAGGNTTAAAAGAATTATTTAAAACTATACCTAGTATTTTTGAATCAAANCAAGAACGGATTTCTACNGCTCAAATGAANCAATTTGTTAAAGAGGTCATTAAGCGGTTCCCTGCGCCAGCCAAATACGGTAAGCAAGTGAAGATTTATTATGTNACTCAGGCAGAATTAAGGCCTCCAACATTTGTTTTTTTTGTGAACCATGTTAAACATGTTGGTGATGATTATAAGCGNTTNTTAGAAAANCGTATGAGAACATATTTAGGTGGTTTTTTAGGNCANNCNTTACAATTANTNTTTAGAGANCATCGTGATGATTCAAAGAAGGNGAATCAAAACTAATTCGNCCTAATCGACCTGTTCTAAAGTCTTCTATTATTAAGCGNACAACTTTCTCATCATTAATTTCACCATTTTGAAGGATACATTGTCTTTTTTGAGCAATTAAGGTGATGATTTCGTCAGGGTTAAGCATGTCTATTGTAATATCATAACGTTTTTCAATTAATGTTTGGTGATGATTTGAGAGGTGTTGAATAAACCAGCGTGTAACTTTTGTGTAATCAAATAATGTATCTTTTATACATTTTATTAAACTTAGTTTAATGGCTGTTTCATCACTTTTAATCTTAGGCATTAATACACCTGGAGTATCTAATAAAAATAAATGGTCGGTGATGGTTACCCATTGGGTTTGTTTTGTAATAGCCGGTTTGTTTTGAACTTTTGTTGCTTGTTTTTTTGCAAGTGCATTTATNAGTGCTGATTTACCTATATTTGGAAGTCCTATAATCATAACCTTTGTAATGAAGAATTGTTTTTTTTCTCTTTTTTGATCTGAATATCGTTTTAAATGGTTTAAAAGAGGCTTTAAACCGTTTTTATTCAAAATATTTACGTCAAACGCTTCNATGTTCATCTTTTTATAATATTTNTTCCAAGAGGCTGTAATAGACGCATTNGCTAAATCTGTTTTTGTTAAAACAATTACACGTTCTTTTTTTTCGGCTAATGTATCAAAAAATTTATGTTCACAGGATTTTGGGCTTCTGGCATCAATACATTCAATAATTAAATCGACTTGATTTAATTCTTTTTTCAGCTCTTTCATTGTTTTGGCCATATGGCCGGGAAACCATTGAATAGGATTCATTCTTCTTTGCCTTCTTTATGTCTACGTTGACGTCTTTTTTTTTGTTTCTTAAGTTTATCACGTTTTANATCAGATTTTGATTTAATACCTTTNATTCTTTCAAGTTTTTCGCATAAAAGTCTTTTTGCTAGGAATTCATTTAATGTTTTTGATCGAGATTTTTGACATTTGATTTCTATTCCGGAAGGTAAATGTTTTAAATANATACAATTATGTGTTTTATTTTGTTTTTGGCCTCCTTTTCCNGAACCTAGAATAGCCTTAATAATGATTGTTTTTTCATTTATATCTAGTTCTAGACATTTTTTATTTAGCTCTTCAATTTTTTTGTTTGATGGCCGTTCATTATTCATATTTAAAGTTTACAATAGTAAACTTAAGAATTCATTAATTATATGAGTTTTTTATATTACAGAGCTGGTAATATATCTTTTTAGTTTTTCAAAGTTACTGATTACGTTTCCATTTGGTGATAATAATGGGAAAAATTGNGATTTGGATGTTTTTTTCAAATTGTATTTTACATATGTTGAAAGTATTTCAGTTGGGCCACAATCAACATANGTCCATGTTCCTATTGTTTCAAAAAANTGNACAGCTTTAATAAAATTGATTGGGCTTTTCAATACTTCCCAAAATAANTCTGGNGAAATATTTTTATAATCCATATCAATACTTGTTATTTTATTTAGTATTTTACTTTCTTGGTTATCTATTTTNTAACTTAATTCTAATTGTAAATNTTCAGGAACCTTTAAATCTTTTTCATGTGAAATGGGTAAAATATGACANGTGATATGATGACTTTTTAAGACATTATAGAGTTCAATTAGATCTTTTATGAGNGTTCTTATACTATTTTTTTTCTCAAAAGTAGATTTGTTGATAGATTTTTCGTTATATAAGTTTTCATCTTTNTTGAAATCTGGATTTTGGTCGAAAATATTTTTTAATGTTTTATTCTTTTTTGNAAAATGAGATGTTTTTGCTTGTTGGACCGCTAAAATTAGGCCGGTGGCAAAAGGAAGTGTATTGGATATAATTGCAGAACTAATTTCTCCAATATTTACACCTAGTAAAAAGTGAGGTCTAAATCCTTCAGCAAATANCATTCTTGCAATTGCTACCTCAACTAAAACAATGCAAGGTTCTGCGATAATTGAGTCTGATTTTTCTTTATTTGTATAGTTCGCAATGTTGTATAAATAATCCATTGCAGAAATATTACAATATTCTTGTAATAATTTTTCTCCTTGAAGAATGGTGTGTCGGAAGGTTTTATTTGAGTCAAAAAGTACTTTTCCCATATGATGATAGTGAGTTCCTTGACCTGAGAACATCCATACCATTGGTGACAGACTAGCCTGCATTTTTCCCCTCCTTACTACTTATATTANAATTTATTCCCTTTATTTGGGTGATTTAAACATAAACTTAAAAAAGAATTTCGATACTTTGGATTAATTCTAAATCATATTTTTTTATTTCAGCTGGTGGTTTGTTATCAAACTTTAAGTTTCCATGTAGATTTAAGCTTATATTTTNGTTTAACTTAGAACTTATAATATTTTCTGATAATATTTTAAAGTCGTTAAAATTGGTTATATCTGGTTGAAAATAAGAAATACTTCTCATTGAAATCGATTCTGAAATTTGTGAATTTATTGTAAAGTAATTGCTTAATCTCATAATTGATTTTTTTGTATTATTTTGATGTGTTTCATTTTCTAACATTGCGCCAATCCCAGTAAAAATGTCACTTTGTCTCATTTGAAATAAAGTATTTAATTTATATCTATAGACTAACCCGTATAATTGTCTGTTTTGTAAATCTAGGAAGGGGTTGAACTCTTCTTGTATGAATGTTTCTAAACTTGAACNTTGTGATAGAGGATATAGAATTCTTAAATGTCCAAAATTATATTGATTAATTTGGGTATTGTATGTTTTTGATTCTGTTAATGAAATTACTAAAAAGCTTTTAATTTTTTTTCTAATTAAGTCTGCTCTATAGTTAACTTTATACGACATAAAATCACTATTTCCTTGAACTAAATTGACTTGAGAATTAATTAAATGAGTTAAGCCATCACTTTTAGGCTCTTTTCTTAAGATTTCAGTATTTATTTGGGCATGAGAAGTAAATGAAATTATACATAAAAAATATATTAAATATTTTAACATCATCATTAATTTACTCCAGTGGGTTTGGATATTTAAAAGTATAGTTTAGAAGTTTTTTAATTTTTTTGTTAGATACAATTTTAAAACTTAANGGTGCATCATTATCAAATAANGGTACTTTAATTTTTTTTTCAAGAGCTTTTTTTGTATANAATTCTATTTTTGTAGGATGATTATCGCTAACAATATTGTAAATTTCATTCCAATGATTGGATTCAATAAGTTTTATGAGTATCTCTACGACATCATCTTGATGGATTAGATTAACTTTATTATTTCCATTTTGATTACTTTTATTTTGAATAAATTTACCTATTTCTCGGTTTGGACCATAGAGCCCGCTTAATCTTGCAACTATACTTTTACAAAATGACGCTGAAAGAATCATCTGTTCTGANTCAAGTAATGTTTGTTGNCGTTTATTATCTGCAATGATCTTATCATCTTCNTGTACATTTGTATTAGTGTTTGAATATGCTGATGTTGAGCTAGTAAGAAGAATCTTTTTTACTTGCTTATTTTCTGCGTAGTTTAAAATTGTTTTTAATTGTTTGTAATAAATTTCTGGAGGAGTGTAACTTCTTTTGAATGGTAAAGTAAGTATAAGAATGTCTGTTTCACAAAGTGTTTTGAGTGTGTTGATGTTATTTGGAAAGTTTAATATATAAGCATCAATATTATTTTTNTTTAGGTCGTTTAATTTATCTTTAGAGGTTGTGCTTCCTGAAACAATATAATTTTTTGATAATAACTTTTTGGCGAGAGGTAGTCCAAGCCACCCNCAACCTATAATACTAATTTTCTGCATCTAATTTTTCTTTTACACTATCAATTTTGTCTTGTAAGGNTTGCTTTTTGTCTATTCGGGTACCACATTTTATTGTTGTATTAATTCGTGGAGCGCCTTTTTNATGACAAACGATGTGGCATTCTTTTATTGCATTGAAAACAGTGTCCCAATCCCCTTCGATGTTTGTTCCATAGGCGTGTAGATAGGTTTTTAAGTGATACTTTTTAAATATTTTTTGGCATTCTACAATATACTTCGACACTGAAGTCCCTACACCCATTGGGATTAAACAAATNTCGATAGATACAGTTAACTTTTCCATAATTTTAAGTATAGCAAATATGACAATATAAGTTAAAATTTAGAAATTATTCTATTTTTTAATATTTCTTTTGTTTCTTTTTGATAAGTAGGCCAGTTAATACTAAACTTAGTTCCAACTCCTATTTCTGATTTAACTTTAATAGTGGCATTATGTTCATCAATAACACGTTTGACGAAGGCTAAGCCTAGTCCGCTATTATGGCTATTTTTAGAGCTTGTTTTATGTTTATCAAATATACTTGATATATTTTTTTCTGGAATACCATTTCCTGAATCTTCAATTTCAATTGTAACTTGTTTGTTTGAAAAATCGTGTAANTTTATTTGTAAAACACCTTTTTTTTCTGTATGTTGCATAGCATTAACAATAATATTTAATATTGCTTGAGAAACAAATGCTCTATTTGCATAAATGTTTTTTTCCGATTGGAGTGAAGTTTGTAATGAGATATGCTTTTTTTTGCATTGAATTTCTGCAAGTAAAATAATTTCTTCTAAAACTGATTTTATTTTAAATTTAGATGAATCTTCAGTTGTTTTTCTGTTTTGTTTAAGCATTATAGATGTTAATTTTTCAAGTTTAAACATTGTCTTTATCATAATATCAGCAAACTTTANTGCGGATTGTTGATCTTGATGGATGTTATCTTTTAGAAGTTGTGCTCCTGAAATTAAAATGGTCATAGGACTTCTTATTTCGTGGGCAATACCTTTGGTCATTTCAATGTAGGCTTCTTTATTAGAATATTCTTCTAATGTAATATTATTATTTTCTAATTCTTTAATTGCGTTTGATAATTCACTTTTAATTTCGTTTTGTTTTTCAAGTTCAAAATTAAACATTTCAAGTTGTTGTGATATGTAGAGTTTGATTATTAATAAAACAAACACAAATGAAATTAAAATACTTACAAAATTTTGGAGTTTCAATATGTTTGAGTTAAATAAAATGGTAATAATTACATTTTCACCAAATAACTCAAAAATGATAAATGTTGTTATGGGAAGTAAAAGTGAAATTAGAATCCATAACTTTTCTTTTGGATGAAATAAAATAAAACTTAGCATTGCTGATGGAAATAAAATAAAATGCACTCCAGATGATGGACCCATAAATAANAAATAGGTAATAATACCTATTATTGGTAAGGAGATAGTACNGAATTTAGCTAGGTTATATTTTTGGAAATTGTTTAAGATAAATACGCTAGAATATGTGCTCACNAATATAACTATTCCTATTCCCATAAAGGGTTGACCTANAAAAGGATATATCATTGAAAATGGTAATGTTATGGCCATAGCCGCAAAAATGACAATATTTGATATTATTATTTTTGAATTATCTTGTTTTGAGTTGTTTTTATTAATTCCTACTAAAAATAGTTTTTTTATTAGCGTAATTAATTTTGTAGCTGTTGTTATTATTGTCATATTTTTACCTCCTCTAATGTTTTTTGAATTGGGTTGATAGATTGTAATTGGTCTAAATCATGATANCGATTATTTTCAANTGACCAAGCATTGGCTCTTAACCAACCGACTGAAATTTTGATACAACTATCTAAATCATTTTTTGTAAAGTTATACATGGCTAGATCATTTTCTGTAATTATACTAAGTAAGATTAAATGCTGTTGAATTTGAAAAAATATTTTATTGCAGTCATTTTTTATCCCGTTTATACATTTGTCTACATATTTAAATTCTTTTTTTGTTAGAATTAATTTTTTGTCACTAGAAAAAATATCTTTATTTAAATAAAGTTGTTTTTCATTTAATATTTCACGAAGCCTTATATATACNTCATTAAATGTGTCACCTTCACTCAGTTCTTTTGTTGCAGAGTCTAATTCATTAAAAAGGGATACTAGCTTATTAACTAATTCAAATAATTTTTTTATCGGCTCAAACTCAAAAATTTTATGATTAAGATGGTGTTGTTCTTTTTTTGATATTAATAAAGCACCTAATTTTAGACAAAGATCAACACCACTAGTTTGTGGCCGAATTAATTTTGCTTTATTTAAAGCTTCATTATTTCCTTTTTCTAGCAAAGGTTTGATTGTTTTTTGGATAATTGCAGATTTAAATGTTTCGCTAAATGAATCAAAAAATGGTTGCCAGTAAGCAGGTGATTCTTCAATTTGTATCAATTGGCTATTAAAAAAATGTGCTAATTTTGCTTGAGGGTTATTGTGAATATATTCTCCTTTAGTTAGTGCCTGAATGATATCTGTAAGTTGTTGTTTTATTTGGTACTGTTCTGTATTTCCAGTATCAACATCATTATCTACGCTAAACAGTAATCGACTTAAGATGCTAGCAATAAGCGTTTGATCTTCCAGTTCAGAAAATGTTGCTTTTGCTAGTTCAACATCATCTTCAATTTCATCGGAGGTTGCCTTTAAATTTAGTTCAGAACATATATCTCCAATCGTTTCTTTTTCTTGTTCTGCTTTTTTAATTTTTTGATTTTTGGGCACTATTGCAATGATAGAGGACCTTCTTTTTTTTCCATTAACTTCAATTTTATTAGTTGATAGATCAATATGTTCTGTTGTCATTAAGGAATGATAAAAACTTTCATTTTGAATTGGAAAATTATGTTTTGATGCAATTTCTTGACATATTGTACTAAGTTTTTGATCTAATTGTAATTCTATTAAGACTTCATCAATTAATCTTTTTGTTTCATTTTTTTGAAAATGGAAGAACTCTCTTTTGATTTGAATGAAATTTTAATAAAAACATTTCTAAAAAGACATCATGGTCTAATTTAAGATCGTTTGGTTGTTTTTTAGTTGTTTGATCAACTTTTTTTGTAAAATTAATNGCATAAGGAAATTTATTCCAAAAATCGGATGTGTTTTCAATTGAATTTTTTTCGTAGTAATGATTTAACCAAAATAATGCCATTAATTTTCCTGCTGAATTTTCTATAAGAAAAGATTCTTTTTGTGATGACTCAATTAAAAACTTCATTATTCTACAGGCTTTTCTATCATCAGCAAGATGATTTATTCCATTTTTTTCAGATACCTCTAGTTGTTCTGTAATAATTGTTTGGTAGAGTTGGAAATGTGATTGTGTTTTTAATAAATTTGCTTTTTCGGAAAAGTTTTCATCCGCTTTCTTAATAATTTGTCTCAATAGTTTTTTTGAGTTTTCATTATCNTTATTTTGACGAGAGCAAAGNGCTCTGAAATAAAGAANTTCTAATTCATTATTTATGATTTTTTTAAGTTCATTAGCTGTTAAATTTGAGTCTCTTTTAAGCTGAGTATACAAAGTGCTTGATAGATTAAAGACTATGTCTGCTTCAGCTGTTTTGTGATAGATGTATAATTTTTTTCCATATTTAATTCCTGATAGAGCTAATTGTTTNATTGTTTTTTGAGTTTGNTCTGTTAAAGGTAAAAAAAGNTTATTATTACTTTCATTAATTTTATGTTTCCAATTAATTTGTGTAGCTTTTTCGATTATTTTTAAGTTTTTCATATGNTCTATACATAAATGAAGCGCATTTTTTGGTTGAATAATCCAGTTTTTTTGAAGAAGGGGTTTGAGTAATTTTTAAAAAAGNANNTAATGAGTTAATAAAAGTATTGGCAGAATTCACAAGATCAGAAAAATCAAGTTTACTTTCGACATTTACACTTAATATCTTTTTTAAATGCTTAGTCATGAGTGAAACAATAATACTCTTAAAATTTAATTATTTAAATAGTTCAAAAATTAAATATTTTGTTTGTTTACTTCCCAAATTGTTTCTGTGGGAGTATCTTGAATGATAATATCTAGTGATAGAAGTTCTTTTCTAACTTTGTCGGCTTCTTCGTAGTTTTTACTTTTTCTTGCGTCATTTCTTTTGTTGATTAAATTTATTATTGTTTGTTTATTAATACTTTTTTCTTTAAGTAGTATTTCATCACATTTTTTTAAAAACTCGGTTGGATTTTCTTGAAATAAATTAAAGAGTTTTCCATTTGTTGTTATAAAGTTTATTAATTTGTTTGCAGCAGCTTTAAGTGTGGGGTCTTTTTTCTTTTTTGATGCGAATTCATGGTTGAACTGGCGAACTAGTTCAAATATTGCAGCAAAAGCAATAGGTGTATTTAAATCATCGTTAAGGCCTGAATTAAATTTGTTTGTACATTCGTCATAAGTGCTTTGAAATTCCTGTGATACTTTATTTACAGATTCAATTTCCAAAGCTTCTTTTAATGCTTTGTAAATTCTACATAAACGTGAAATGGCTTGATAAATTTGAGTTTTTTCGAAATTTATTTCGGATCTGTAATGAACAGATAAAATAAGAAATTTTAAAATTTCTGGGTCATAATGGTCGATAAATTCTCGTGCTTGGACAACATTTCCTTTTGATTTTGACATTTTATCATCACCAAATCTAATAAAGTTGTGGTGAATCCAAAAAGTTGAAAAGCGTTTGTTCGTTAACGCTTCGGTTTGAGCAATTTCATTTTCATGATGCGGGAAAATTAAATCGATTCCTCCCCCGTGAATATCAATTTGATCACCAAAAATTTCTTTATTCATAGCAGAACATTCAATATGCCAACCTGGTCTGCCTTTTCCCCATGGAGATTCCCAGTAAGGTTCATCTTTTTTTGCGGGTTTCCATAGAACAAAATCAAGTTGACTTCTTTTTCGTGGGTCAGGATCAATTCGATTTACATCTCCTAAATCAGCAATTTTTTTATTACTTAATTTTCCATATTGTTTAAAACTATCTACGTGAAAGAAAACAGTTCCATCAATATGATATGCTTTTTTTTTGTTTATTAATTCATCTATAAATGAAATCATACCTGTAATATGATTTGTACAAGTTGGGTTTAGATCGTGAGGTTTTAACTTTAAACGTTTATAATCTATAAGATATTCTTTGATATAAGTTTTACTTAACTCTAAAGGATCTTTATTTAACTCGGATGCTCTTTTAATAATTTTATCATCAATATCAGTAAAGTTTACTGCATATTTAACCTTGAAATTATTATATTCAAGCCAGTTTCTTAAAAAATCAAAAAATATTGCACCTCTAAAATTTCCGATATGTAATAAATCATATACAGTAGGTCCACATACGTATAATTTTACGTTATTTTTATCCAATGGAATAAACTGTTCTTTCTTTTGACTTAAGGTATTGTATAACTTTAATGTCATTTGTTATTTTTGTGGGATGTGGTCAATGCATGGTGTAGAGTAGGGGTGGCATCGTGATATTCTTTTAATAGATAAATATAAACCTTTAATAAACCCAAACTCCTTAAATGATTGAATCGCATACTCTGAACATGTTGGATAAAAACAGCAGCGTGGTCCTAAGAAAGGTGACAAACATTTTTGATATATTTTAATTATGATTATAGTTAGTTTGGATAACATCCTAATTACAAAATCGTTGGATTTGGTGCATCGCCATAAACTTCTTTTGGGTCAAAAACTTTTTTGTCTTCTACAAATTCTAGATTAACTTTTTCATTAGGATTGTAATTTTGACCAAAGGGTATACTTCTGTAAAAACACGATCTATATCCTACGTGACAACTTGCTCCACCACTGACATCTACTCTTAACCAAATGCAGTCTTGGTCATCATCAATTCTAACTTCTTTAACTTTTTGGATTAGACCACTTGTTTTACCTTTATGCCAAATTGTTTTTCTTGATCGAGAATAATATACAGCTTCTCCAAATTCTAATGTTTTAAGTAAGGCTTCCTGATTCATGTAACCTTGCATTAAAACTTCACCATTTTCAAAGTTTGTTGTTATCACAGGTATTAATCCATTATCATCAAACTTTGGTGCAAAGCTTGGTGATTCTTCAACTTGTTCAATTGTTTTACGTTTTTCAAATATATTATTTTCCATATCGAGTATGATTATGCCATGAATTTATGTTGTGATCCAGTTTTAGAGTTTTTTATTGTTTATTTTTCAAATGTTTAAAAAAGTAAGTGATTAGGTAATAATATGTACATGTTAGATTTACCCATTAGGCCAAGGCGGTTAAGACAATCTGAATCAGTAAGAAAGCTTGTTAGCGAGACAACGCTTACTAAGGATGATTTGGTTTATCCCATTTTTGTTCATGATGGACAGGATACAAAAATTTCTATTGATTCTTTACCAGGACAATATCGATATTCTTTAGATGGTCTATTAAAGCAATGTGAACTAGTTATTAAATCTGGAGTTCGTGCAATAGCTTTATTTCCAGGTATTGAAGATCGTAAAAAAACAAAGGATGCTAAAGAGGCATTAAATGAAAATGGACTTATCCCAACGGCATTAAAAAAAATTAAAACTCAATTTCCTGATTTGCTTCTTGTAACAGATATTGCACTAGATCCATTTTCAGCAGATGGACATGATGGAATTGTTAAAAATGGTCGTGTTTTAAATGATGAATCGGTTGAAATTTTATCAAATATGGCATTGCTTCATGCCGAATCGGGTGCAGATATCGTAGCTCCTTCAGATATGATGGATGGTAGGGTAGGAGTTATAAGAAAAGAACTTGAAAAACATGGTTTTTTGGACACGATAATTCTTTCTTATGCTATTAAGTATGCATCTACATTATATGGACCATTTAGGGATGCATTAAATTCAGCACCAAAAAAAGGTGATAAAAAAACATATCAAATGGATTTTTCTAATAGAAATGAGGCTTTAAAAGAGGCGTTATTAGATATTAATGAAGGTGCTGACATGTTAATGGTCAAACCAGCATCATGGTATTTGGATATTATCCGAGATTTACACAACTCTGTGAATATACCCATTGCTGGATATCATGTAAGTGGAGAATATGCGATGTTAAAGTTTGCAGCTGAAAAAAATATTATTGATTTTAAGCTTGGTTTAAGAGAAGTTCTTACAGCCATCAAGCGATCAGGTGCATCTTTGATTTTTACTTATGGAGCTTTAGAATTCTAATACTAAATTCTTCTTTAACTTATAATTTGTTTTAAATCTTTTTGTATATCTAGGTAAAAGTTTTTTAAATTAGGAATTGTGTCATCTGTAATACATCTAAAAAGTTTATCTGAAATATTTAGTAATTGATTTTCTATGTTTTGATTTAATTCGCTTTTAGATTCGCTAGTAGTATGTAATATTGTTTGAATTTCATATTTAGTTTTTTGAATAGTTTGTTCAATCTCTAATTTAAATTGATTGATATTAGAGTATCTTAATCCATTTTTAATGGTGTAATAATCTATGATTTTGGAATCAAATAATTTTAAATTTTTTATACAATATATAAAATTTATTGTTAGTTGATATAAAGCATTTTTAAGTACTATATTTTCTGGAACATTATGTAGACGTTTATTTATATAATTTATTGCATCAGGAGAAATATAGGTTCCACCGCTAAACCTAATTGGATCTTCTAAGTCAATTGGAATACTTTGGTCCTCAATGATTAATATGTTTTCTGGTTTTAAATCTGGATGAATCACATTTAAATCGATTATTTTATCAATCGTATCATGTAAAGATTTTAGTCTATACATTGTTTTTTCTAATTGATTTTCAAATTTTTTATTTGATAATGATTCTCCTATTTTTTGAATACGAATGATTGGTTTTTTTGCTCCTAAAATTACAAACATATTATGGTTTCCAATTTTTATATTTGGTTCAAATTCAGAAAACTTTCCCATTTGAGTAGCATTAAATAGGTTTTCAAATGTTGAGTTATCATTCGAGGGTATATATTTTTGTATTGCTATTTTTTCTATTTCATCTTTATTTTTACTAATTTTAAATCCAATTCGAACTCGTTTAAAAGAACCTTGTCCAAGATTTTTACCTTTTTTTTCTTCGTTTGTGAGTACTATTAAATCTTCTACTAATTCAATTATCGAAAATAAATTTTTTCTTTTAGGAAAAAGAGAGTTGCACTTTTGTCTTAAATTGGTTCTTATTGGCTCATTAACTTTAGTTAATATTTCTTCAATAGTATATTTTTTCTTAAAGCTGATGGGAGCATTAATTTTTAATCCGATGAATATGTTTTCAAGAAGTTTACTTGCATTTTCTTGATCTTTTCCTTCAAAAATCTTTTTATATTCTTTTAAGTTTCTTAGAAAACATATATTATTTTCTGGATTTTCATTGATTCTTTTTAAAAAATTAGATGCATCTGAGATGATTTCATTTAATTTTTCATGATTATGTGTATTTGTGAAAATTTTATGAATCAATGATTTACAAAAGTTATTAATTTCTTTTTCATTTATTTTATTAAGGTCTCCTTCATCTGAAAAGGGTGATTCAGGAGTTGTTGACCCTTCGGGAGAATTTTTTCCATTTGTAGATTTTTTTAGATTAGTGGATATAGTTTGATTTCTTTGTTGGTAAAACTTTTCTGCACCTTTTTGATCCATGATAGTGAATGCAGATTTTGTTATTAAATTAGCCATATTTATTCTCCATGCGGAATAAATTAAGGCAATTCTACAAAATTGTCAATTTATATATTATTTATATATTATTTATATATTATTTATATTTATTTTAATTCTCTCTTAGTTTTGCATTAACAATTATTTCTGTTCCTTTGTAAAGTTTCGAAATAGGGCAATTTTCTTTTGAATGAGTTACGTATTCTAAAAAGTCATTTTCGCCTAGTTTTAAGACATCAGCTTCAACATCTAATACGATATTGGTTATTTCTGGGCCTGAATCAAATATCTCTAGTGTTACTGTTGCGTTTGTATGTATGTGATGTACTTCGTAATTATGTTTTGATATTGTTGAAGATAAAAACATAGAAAAGCAGCTTGCTAATGCAGCTGCAACTAATTCTTCAGGATTTGTTCCATCTGCATTTTGAAAACGTGTCGCATGTGTATACGCTCCATCGTAATGGCCTTTAGGTAAGTTAAAATTGCCATGGCCTTCTTTTAAGTTTCCTGTCCAGGTTACATGTGCTTCTTGTTTAATTGACATAATTTCTCCTTTTTTTAATTGTTATTGATATCATTTAATCTGTAACAATCATTTTAACATCTTTTGTTTATATTTAACTTCAAATTTTTACATCTTTAAAGTATCATTTTTGAAATGACAAAAATAAATGAAAATGATATTAAAAATCAGTTAAATAAAGTAAGTTTTCCAGGTTATAACAAATCATTGGTTGAGTTAGATTTTTTACATTCGATTAAAATTAATGGCTCATCTATTCATGTGGCACTATTAATTCCTCAAAAAAACACCTCCATTGAACGTAACTTAAAGCAAATGGTTTCTGTTTATTTAAAACAGTTAGAAGGCGTTTCTGAAGTTGAAGTTGATGTGGCTGTTAAACCCAAAAACAATACTATTATGGATGCTAATCAAGAACAGTTAAAACAAGTTTCTAATATTATTGCTGTATCAAGTTGTAAAGGTGGAGTGGGTAAATCTACTGTTTCAGTAAATTTAGCTTTTGCCTTAAAGCAACGTGGAGCAAAAGTTGGAATTTTAGATGCTGATATTTATGGACCTAGTTTACCTACTATGGTTAAAACTTCTGATCCTTTGGTTACAGATGGTGAATCTATAGAGCCTAAAATTATTAATGGTGTTAAATGCATGTCTTTTGGATATTCTTTAGAAGAAAATGATGATCAGCCTGCTATATTGAGAGGTCCAATGGTTTCTCAAATAGTTAGTCAGTTTTTATTTTTAACTAATTGGGGAGAACTTGATTATTTAATCATTGATTTACCTCCTGGAACTGGAGATATTCAATTGACGTTGTGTCAAATTATACCCATTACGGCTGCTGTCATAGTAACTACTCCCCAGCACATCAGTTTTATTGATGTTGTAAAAGGGATTGAAATGTTTGATCGACTTAATGTGCCAGTCATTGGTGCAGTTGAAAATATGAGTCATTTTCAGGATCCAACAACTCATAAAAAACATTTTCCTTTCGGTAAAGGCGCTTTAAATCGACTTGTTAAAGAATTTGGATTTGCGAATACAGCTTCTTTGCCGTTACATTCTGATGTTTCTTTTGCTGGTGATAATGGTACGCCTTTTATAGAAGCGAATTCACATTCTGATATTGCGGAAATCTTTTTAACTTTTACTGATAATTTAATTCATGAACTTATTAAACTTTCAAATGGACAGCTTGAGTTGCCTAAGGTAGGTTTTTCAAAGGAAGATGGTGTACTTATAAAATTTAATGATGATGTTGAAAAAGCTATTAACGCTAAATCTTTACGTCTTGCTTGCCAAAGTGCCTTAAATAGAGATGAATTTAGTAACAAATTAATAACAAAACCTGATTCAATTCCTGAATCTATTTATCCACTAAGTATGAACCCGGTTGGGAATTATGCTTTAGGCATAAATTGGAGTGATGGTCATTCTTCTTTATATCCATATGAACAATTACGGCAATTAGCTAAGTAATTTTTTTTACAGAAAGTGTTAATTTGAACTCAGCCACTGCTTCATGATTTATTTCTGATTTGGGAAAAGCACTAATAATGACGGTCATATTATTTCTTTTTTCAGAATTATTGGTTTTTTCAATAAAACGTTTTATATCATCTACTTGATTGCAAACAAAAATGACGTCTTCTTCAGCTCTTTTTAGGAACTGAGCAGAAAAATCCTTAAAGATTAAGGACATTTTGTAATTATTTTTTTGAATAAAGTAAAATGCAGCAAATCCACCTGATATGTCGGCGCCGATTGATAACGCTCCAAAATACATACTATTTAGATGATTTTTAGTAAGCCAATTTAATTTGATTTTTAGTTGCATGATTTTTTCATTAAATACAATAACTTTTGGTCTACAAATAAATAATAATGGAATGTGTTTTAATCCAAACCAAAATAATAACCTGTTAATTTTTTTTATATTCATATTTTTTTCTACCTTGCTTTTTTGATTTTTAAACACTTTTTGTTATTTTTGGTATACTAGTAATATAAAATAACGGAGTTTTTATGATATATAGACAATTAGGTAAATCTGGGTTGAAAGTAAGTGTTTTGTCTTTTGGTTCATGGGTAACTTTTTCAAAACAAGTTGATGAAGAGTTAGCGTTTAAATTGATGAATTATGCATATGATAAGGGTGTAAATTTTTTTGATAATGCTGAGGTTTACGAGCAAGGGGCAAGCGAAGAGATTATGGGTAATGTTATTTCAAAATCAAATTGGACTAGAGATAGCTACATAGTGTCTTCTAAAGTATTTTGGGGTGGTTCTAAACCTACTCAGAGAGGATTGTCTAAAAAACATATACACGATGCCTGTCATGNNGCTTTAAAACGATTGCAAGTTGATTATTTAGATTTATACTTTTGTCATAGGCCAGATCCCGAAACTCCGATACTGGAAACTGTTTTTGCAATGAATGACTTGATTACTCAAGGTAAAATATTATATTGGGGTACGTCAGAATGGAAACCTAATCAACTTATAGAAGCTTACAAGTGTGCCCAAAAATATGGTTTAAGAGGGCCCACCATGGAACAACCTGANTATAATTTATTTAATAGACAAAATTTAGAAAAAGAATTAAAGCCTATTATTGATAAATATGGCTTAGGAACAACAATTTGGTCNCCACTTTGTTCTGGTATGCTTACTGGTAAATATCAAGATCGTATTCCAAAAGGNTCTCGCTTTGATTTAACTGGNTATGAATGGTTAAAAAGACGCTATGAAAGTGAAGTTGGTCAGGAACGTATAATTCTTGTAAATAAATTTAAATCTTTATTAGATGATACTCAAATGTCATTAACNCAAGCATCTATTGCTTGGTGTGCAAAAAATNNTGANGTTTCNACNGTAATNTTGGGAGCNACATCGTTAGATCAGCTTGAAGAAAACCTTTCTTCAGTAAATTATTTAGATACGTTTAATAGTGATTTAATGAGTAGTGTAAATAACTTATTTCATTAANTTTTTATGATTTAAATTTATATATAGGGGGTATATATAATTTATGCCGAAAAAAAATCAGATTGATTATGGAAATCCACCTGGTTCTGTCGCATTTCCTGGCCGGTTTTGGACAAAGCTTAGAGATGGGAAAATTAAATGTAATTTATGTCCTCGAAATTGTGTTATAGGTGAAGGACAGAGGGGNTTTTGCTTTGTTCGTCAAAATCAAAATGATCAGATGATACTTACAACATATGGTAGAAGTAGTGGTTTTTGTATTGATCCAATTGAAAAAAAACCTTTAAATCATTTTTACCCTGGCCAATCTATTTTGTCTTTTGGAACGGCGGGTTGTAATTTAGGNTGTAAATTTTGTCAGAATTGGGATATTTCTAAGGCAAAAGAAATGGATAAACTTCAATCTTTTGCATTACCAGAAAAAATTGCTATAACTGCTCAAAAAGCTGGATGTGTTGGTGTCGCATTTACTTATAATGATCCTGTTATATTTGCAGAATATGCAATTGATATTGCCAAAGAGTGCCGAAAACGTGATATAAAAACTGTTGCTGTAACTGCTGGCTATATATCTGAAGAGGCTCGAGAGGAGTTTTACTNTTGGATGGATGCAGCAAACGTTGATTTAAAAGCATTTACCCAACAATTTTACAAACGCTTATGTATGTCTAATTTGGAACCTGTCTTAAATACATTAAAATATCTGAGGCATCAAACTAATGTTTGGTTTGAAATTACAAATTTAGTTATCCCCAATTATAATGATGATTGGACTGAATTTGAAACTATGACAAAGTGGATTATGGATGAATTAGGACCAGATGTACCATTGCATTTTACAGCGTTTCATCCTGATTACAAAATGTTAGACACTCCACATACACCTCCAGATACATTATTAAAAGCAAGAGAAATTGCTATTAAACATGGATTAAACTATGTCTATACAGGAAATATGTTTAATGCCGCTACAGCTAGTACATTTTGTCATTATTGTAAGGAAGTGGTTATTGAGCGTGACTGGTATGAATTAGGTCAATATAATATAAAAGATAATTGCTGTGCTTTTTGCAAAAAAAAGTTGCCTGGTGTTTTTCCCAATGAAAAAGGTACTTGGGGTCGACAGCGAGTAGCTATCAACCTTTAAAACTCAATTAAAAATATTTTATGCAAGTTTACNCACATTTTTATCGATAAGATAAAAAAACAAAAAATTAATACTAACTTTTAGTATTAGTTTAATGATGAGGTATAAACTATGACTATTTTTAANATTGCACTTTCTGTGTTGGCTATTTCAGTTAGTGGGAAAAACTTTACAGGTAATAACTTAAGAACAAAACAAGCTTCGAACCTATTACAGGAAGCACAAAAACGTCAGCTTTCTGAAAATAGTCAAGATAATTCTATATATATAAATATGAATGGCGGTGATTACANACGTTTTCAAATTCAAAAAGCTCAAGATGGCGATGCTCTTGTTTGGAATTGTGATCAGGGTATGGTTAAATTTTTTCCGCAAATAAGAAATGAGAAAAAGCAAATTTCAGTTGATGTTCCCGGACAGACAGCTATTTTNTATNAANATTTTAATCTCCCANNTGAAAATNATGNTGNCAATGTTATTGATTTAAAAGTTGGAGGGATAACAGGTTGTGAAGAATTGTTTAAATCATCAACATTAGAAGCTGAGGTTTCTGAAGGTTCTGGAGTCACTTTACCTTTTAATGTTACAGGTACACCGATTCCTATTGCTTATGGTCCTCAATATAAATTAGGTCAAATATTTCAGTTGGATGTTAATGGGTTATCAGAGGATTCTAGCTTTTCAGCTGAATGTTTAGGACACAATGATCCATTAAACCCTGGTGAAATATATGTTCCTCTTCAAATAAATTATGATTCAAGTACAGGCTTACTAAGCAGTNCTTATACTGAAAGAACTGAAGATTATACTATTGGAAATATTAAATCAATTTCTGTTTCAANTAGCGTTGCAAATAACTTTAGTATTGCGGGTATTCCATCTGATTGTGTCTTTAGTACTACTTTGGGTGTTAGCATTAATAAATACCCGCTAGTTGTTTCTGAAAGTACATCANATTTAGCGTCAACATCTTCTCCATCATCTAAACCAACGGCAGTAGTTACATCTTTTCCAACATCTTCTCCATCATCTAAACCGGTAGTATTTATATTTTTTCCTACATCTACGCCAACATCTTNTCCATCATCTAAACCGGTAGTATTTACATTTTTTCCTACATCTACGTCAACATCTTCTCCAACAGTTGCTCAAACAAGTACACCTACGTTGATAGCTGTTATGAATAATCCAACTAATAAACCAACAGAAGCAGGTACAATGGAAGAAACGTCTTCTCCTACAAGTAGAGTAACAACTAATGATGATTATTTAAGGGATGACTTCCATCCAGTGGCTAACGATACGTCTCCAGAATATAATTCAACCTTACCGGTTAACAATGATGGTCTTAAAAATGAAAATAGTGTAATGATGCCAATTTTAGTTGTTTTAGGTACGATGTTATCTTTAGGTGGGCTAGTACTTTTCTTTGCGTATAATTTACATCAATCAAAAAATGATTCTAATAAAGTTTATATTGAAAATAATAGTGTTAAACCTAATGAATTAGATGATTCTGTTTCATTTAAGGAAAAATTTAAATCTACTCATGAAGAAAAAGAGGGACCAGATTATCAGTCTTTTTTTGAAAACGGGGATGTTTAAATTGTTGATGTGTTTTATATGAATTTGCATCATATTAATTTGAGTCATATGAAATTTTTTTCATATGAAATACGATAATTAGTTAAAGTTTATAAAGTTAAACGTGTAAGTTTAGGGTGGTATAAATGAGAATAGATTTAGCAATTTTATTTGCTTCTGAGGTAATGAGACAAGCTGCACAAGCTAATCATATAAGAAGTGTGGATACAGCAGTCAAGTTAGAAAAATTGGAAAATACTAAAAGTTCTCGTAAATTAACTTCCTCTGAGGAACTTGAAAAGGTTCCAGTAATTTATATAGGTAATTATGGTGATGAAGCAATTAGTCAAGGGACATCATTTAATTTACAGGCTGCTAAACTTGACGAATCCCATTATATTAATAAATGTGGTAATACGACGTTTAAAATTTTTCCTATCGAACGTAATGGAAAAGGGCTGGTTTCAATGCAAATTGAGGAACCCGAATACGATAGAACTTTAATTATTTATCAAGAAATTAATAAAATAGAAAATGATCATAGATTAGGATATAACTTAAATGATACTTTAACTATTGTTACAAATTTTGAGAATTGCACGACAGTGGCTGAACAAAAAGTAATAATAGAAAAAAAGGATGAACCTTACCAAACAAGATACAATAGTTCACAAGGTGCTATAAATATGGCATTTGGAAAAGAATTTTTAATTTCAAAAGATCCTATTCAGGAAATAGAACTTGAAGCTGATGTCCCTTCTAACTACAAATGCTTAGAAACAGATAAAGAAACAGAACATTTAGAAGTTGATTTGTCTACAGATAAGGGTAAGATAAGTTTTTTTAACAGTGATAGTGAATTATCTGCAGTGAAAACTCTCGTTACAGAGTTTAAAATAAATATCAATAATTCATCATGGACTAATTTAACTATTGCTGGAGTACCTTCATCGTGTCAATTAGATAGAATTAAACAAATAAAATCTTTAGTTGAAAATAATAATATTAGTTCAATATTAATGACACCTTTTCCAACGCCTTTTCCTTCTAGTAATCCTACTGGAAGGCCTACTGGATTGCCAACTGGATTTCCTTCATTCCAACCAATTGCTAAGCCAAGTGGTCAACCAACTGGAATGCCTACAGGACAGCCTACTCGTAATCCTACTGGTGAGCCCTCAGGACAACCGAGTGGTCAACCTTCTTCTACACCAACAGAATATGTAATGCCTGAAAAATCCTCAGATGATTCAATTTCTGATAATTCTGACTCTTCTTTTCCTTTTGGAGTCTTTTTTTTAGGTGTTGCAGCTGGAATTTTTCTTCTTATGATGTGTGCTTGCTGTAATAAAGATAAAAATAAATCAGTTCATGCTGATGGATAAAGATAGTAAATCTTTTAAAATTTAACTATAGTTTTATTTAGTGTATTATTTAAAAGTGAAAACTTTATACATTGTGTTATCTTTGCTATTTTTTAATTGTTCGATTTTAGGTTTAACTATTGACCATTCAAATCATCAAAAGATGGATCTTCTTTCATCTGAAATTAAAAGAATTGTTGCATATCAGCCTCAATCGGTTTTTTTTGCTGCTTATCATTTGGAATCTGGTAAATTTCTTAATATCAATGGCGATTTAACTTTTCCAATGGCAAGTTTAGTTAAAACCTTTATAGCGTGTACATACTTAGATTTAGTTGACGAAAAAAAGATTGATCCCGATAAAAAAATAAGTATAGCTAGAGAAAACTTAAGGCCATATAGTATTTTTTCAAAGCTTTTTATTAGGCCTAATATTGATATAAGTTTGAATAACCTTTTAGAGGCAATGATGATTTATAGTGAAAACTCTGCAACAGATATATTATTTCATGAAATAGGTGGAATAAAAGCGATAAACGGATTTCTTAAAAAGAATAAATTGAAAGGTATAACCGTATCTAGATCTATATTAGAACTCATTTCAGCTACTGATGGAATTGAGGTTACTGATGAAAACTTTATATCTATTTCTGATTATTACGATAGATTATCTTTAGTTGATAAGCAAAGCGAGGAACAATCAAGAAAAATATTTTTTTCTAATACTAAAGATTCTTCAACTGCTTTAGCTTATCAGAAATTTTTAATAGAATTTCAAAATGGTGGATTACTTTCTCCTAGTTCAACTAATTATTTAAAGAAAATTATGAAAAAAAATATTCATGGAAAATATCGTTTGAAAGGTTTTTTGCCTAAAAATTCATTTATGCATAAAACAGGATCGTTAAGCATGTTAACTAATGATGCTGGAATCTTTGAACTTCCAAAAAATAAGGGGCACTTAATTTTGGTAGGATCTGTTTTAGAACGAAAACCATACCGTATGCCTGATTCAAATGAATTTATTGAAAAACGAGATGATCTATTAGCTATATTAGCTAAAACATTTTATGATTATATTCTTTTTACTGAATAAAAATAAACTCAGGTCTAGCTTATTTTTTGACTATCCGGTACATTAGAAATGTGAGAAAAGCAACAAAAGAAGGTACTAAATATTATATCGAACAACATAACTTAATTCCAAAGCCTCTGGGAACTACAGATCTTTATGTGTCTGAATTAGGTTTTGGTTCATATCGTGTTAATTTAACTGCAATTGAACATAAAGATGCACTTATTAAATCTTTGAAAAGTGGCGTTAATTTAATCGATACAAGCCCTAATTATTCAGATGGTGATGCTGAACGTTTAATTGGAAATACTCTTCATGAACTTTCTGAATCCACAAAGTTTGGTCGAGAAAATGTTGTTTTGGTTTCAAAAGTAGGTTACGTACAGGGAAAAACATTAACTCATGCTCTTGAATTGAAAAAAAATGGACGGTTATATGATGATTTTGTAGAGATTGATCAAAATTTATCACATTGTATACATCCTGATTTCATCAATGAGCAATTAGAGGATAGTCTTGATCGATTACAAACAAGTTGTATTGATGTGTTTCTTCTTCATAACCCAGAATACTTTAAACTACTTTCTAAACGTGAAAAGAAATCTAGGAAGCAAACAGATAAAGAATATTATGAACGAATTAAAAAAGCTTTTATGTTTTTAGAAGAAGCCGTAAAGGATGGCAGAATTCAATACTATGGGATTAGTTCAAATACTTTTCCAGTTTCAAAAGACGATTTTATGCATACTTCATTAGAAAAATGTATAACAATTGCCAATGAAATTAGTGAAACAAACCATTTTAAAGTGGTTCAATTCCCATTAAACTTGATTGAGACAGGTGCTGTTACCGATATTAATCAGTCAAACAAACAATCCACATTAGATGTTGCTAAAAACAATTGTTTAGGCGTTTTAATTAATAGACCTTTTAACGCATTAAACAAACAATCTGTCTTTCGATTAGTAGAGTTAGATATTGAAGAAAATTTAAGTAGCTTAGAAGTTGAAGATGCTATTGAAGAATTTAAACTTATAGAAGTTCAATTAAAAGAAATAGTTGAAGAGTATTTAAAGTCAATTGATGTTTCAAATGATAAAATTGTTTTTGATTTAGCTCAGCTTGTTCATTCTATTTGGATGTCACAGCCTGATGTTTTTTATTGGAAAGAGCTCTTAGAGTTATTTCTAATACCAAGAGTAGAACATCAATTATCATTATTTTCTTTTGATAATTCGCATGATAGGGTTCAATCAATGATTGAACGTTATTTATTAACCTTAAACCAAACAGCTAAGCAAATAAATGCCTATTTTACACAACAACATACTGAGCAAACAGATTCGATAAAACGTCATATTAATGATAATATTGATGCCTGGAAAGATGCTTTTGGATTAAGTCATAAATCTATTAGAGCATTACGAACTACAGAAGGTATTAGTTCAATTTTGGTTGGGATGAGAAAGCCAGAATATGTCGACGATATATTAAAAGAATTAAATCAAAAAATTAGGACTAATCGTATTGAGGATTGGCAAAAAATGGCGGAGTTTCAATTTGTATATGATTAACCACAAAAAAACAGTTATTTTTGATTTGGATGGAACTTTAATAGATTCTTTTGATGATGTTTTTTATTCTATGAATTTTGCTTTAAAAGAATGTGGTTTTGATGAACTGAATAAGGAAGAAATACGACAATTAATTGGCCCTGATTTAGCTTTATCTATTACAGAAAAAGTAAATTCACCTCATTTTTCATATGATGATTTTATAGCTAATTATAGAAAATATTATACTAAAAAAAATACTATTCATACTGCGTTATATCCTGATGTTGAACTTGTTTTAAAAACGTTGATTGATAATGATAAACAACTCGCAGTGTTAACTAATAAATCTGAAGATCAGTCAAAACAAATATTAAGTAAATTAGGAGTAAATCATTATTTTACTATGATTGCAGGTCCTGATACATATAATGTTGCTAAGCCTGATCCTAAAGGTATGGTTTCTTTATGTGATGATTTAAATGTATCTTGTAAAGATGTCGTTTTTATTGGTGATACTGAAATTGATATGATTACTGCTCAAAAAGCTGATTTAACATCAGTAGCTGTGACTTATGGATATCGATCAAGAGATGAACTTAAAACATATTCACCAAATTACTTTATTGATACTTTACCTGAATTGTTGGATTTACACTCATAAATATAAACTCTTCTCAATATTAAATTAATTTTTGTATAATATGTTATATGAGATATCGTTCATACAATAATGGTGGCAATTTTTTTTGGTTAGGCCTTTCTCTTTTTTTTATGTTTGGAGGCTTTAGATTACTCTTTGCATTGTTACCTATATTAGCTATTTTCTTTGTTATATCATTATTGTTTAATTCACTTAGATTAGGTTCAAAAATTTTTAAATTTGGAAGAATTAATGACTATGTTAAAGAAACTCCTACTGAAAAACAGCATTTTGTTGAATTAATGATTAGAGTAATATCACATGTTATAAAAGCTGATGGTCGAATTGATCAACGTGAGATTCAAACTATTATTCTCTTTTTTCAACAAAAACTTAAATATGGTGTTCGTCAAATTATGTGGATTCAAGACTTGTTGCAGCATTCTCTTTCAAGACCTGAATCGTTTGACCAACTGTGTAATGAGATTAATGCTCAATTTGGAAAAGATGAGCAACATTTACTTTTGGAACTTGTTTTTGAAGTTTCTGCTTCAGATGGAAATGTGTCTAAAGAAGAGATGCATTTGATTCAAAAAATGGTTTCTATTTTATCTATTGATGATTCTATTTACCAATCGATGAAAGCGAGATACTTTTCTAAGAGTGGTAACGACTATGACGATTATTATTCTGTTTTAGGTCTTTCACCAAATGCTTCTAAAGAAGATATTAAAAAAGCTTATAAAGAAAATTGTAAAAAGTATCATCCAGATAAAGTTCAACATTTGGGTGAAGAATTTAAAACTTTTGCTGATGAAAAGATAAAACAAGTTAATGAAGCTTACGAAGTTCTTTATAAAAAATAATATATGTTTCGTATTCAAGATTTAACAGATAGCTTAAATAGAAATGACCCTTTTTCGTTTTTATTAGTTTATCTTAATTTAATTGTTCAAGGGTCTTCTTTATCGTTACCAACGCAAAGTAAAATAAACTTTGTTAAAGATGAATGGGCAAGTATTATGCCTCCATCATGTCAAAACTTTACCGATTCATTTTTATTAGAACTTTCACAGATATGGACTAAATTAGTTGATTCTCACTCAGGAATTATGTCTGATTTTTATGTTTCTGAATTATTAGATATACTCACATCAGAACCTCAAGTTAAATCGCTAGTATCTGTCGCTGAAGATGGACCACTAATTGGGATGAATCCTAAGTTAAATTCAATTGAATCTAGTATTAGTTCTGATTATAAACTGGAACAAAAAATTATTAACCAAGAAACAGTTGTTAATAAACATAGCTTTGATCAGTTATTAAGTTTTTATTCTAATAAAGATGTTATCTCTTTTTTAAATTATTATTTAGAGTTTTGTTTGAAAAATGATCAATATAATTATCCTAAATCAAGTGTTTTGAATAGAATAGAAGATTCTTGGACAAGTATTTTTTCTGATTTATATAAAAAAAAACCCAATGAGCAATTTATTAAAGATATTTCATTTATTTGGTTTCATTTTGTTAATAAATATTCTATTCCTTACGTTAAAACTGAACTAGAAACAATCATTTTTTATTATAGAAAGAAATATTTTAAGAATATAAAGACAATTAAACCTTCAAAAAAAGGCAATGTATAACTTGTATTTTGTTGTTTTAATATATTTGTGATGTTATATTGGCTATAAAATAGGGTTGGTTTTTTATGTTAAAAATATCAAAACTAAATAAAGATACTATTTTACAATTATCATCATTTGCTTGTGTTATTCATTGTATTGTTTCCCCTTTGCTTGTTATGTTTTTACCTTTATTAGGTTCTTTTTTTCATAATATTTGGTTAGAGATTTTAATTTTAAGTTCTTCCATAGGATGTGGTTTATATATTATTCATAATGGGTATCTAAAATATAAGAAAAAAATTCCATATATTGTTTTTTTTATAGGTCTGTTATTTTGGATTAGTCATATATTACTCGAAGTTTTTCACATTCATGGTGTCGAGCTTGCTTTAATGATTATTGGGTCTGTTTTTGTAATAACTTCTTTTTATTTTAATCACAAATATCTACATCTTTAGTTTCTATTAATTTTTCTTTTTTGGCTTATATTGGGTTTTGCAATAATGTCTATCGAGTTCAATATTATATTTTTTTGGATGTTTTGTTTTTCGATTTGATACTCTTTTTCTCCATAATTTAAAAGATGATTCTTTTAAATTTTTGCGCATGATTGTAATAATCTCTTTTTCAGTTATTTTAAATTGTTCTTTTATTACTTCAAATGGAGTTCTATCTTCCCATCCCATTTCAATAATTCTGCTAATATCTTCTTCTGTAAAATCTTTATTCATATTGTTATTATACCGTTATTTGTAATGATAGTATTCATTTTTATATCGTGTTTTTCAATAGGGACTTTTTTAATTAATTGAATGTCATATCCAATTCCTATTTTATAATTATTGGATTTTGAAAGTAATTGATCATAAATTCCTTTACCAAATCCAATTCTATTTCCAGCTTTATCAAATCCTAAGCCTGGCACTAACCATATTTGATTAGTATATATTTTTTTCTTTTCTTTAGAACTTTTTGGTTCCATAATCCCAAATTTTCCGGGAGTTAATTCATTTAATGATGTTACATTGACAATAATATATTTATCTTTTAAA
>NZFK01000031.1 GCA_002690645.1 Rickettsiales bacterium | reverse complement strand
AGTATAAAAAAAGTTCAAATAAAAAAAAAGAAGAAATAAATTTATGATATTAAAATAATTTAAAAAACTATGTAAAAAAATATAAATTAGCCTTTATTAAAATAGAAATAACACTATAAATGGATACAAATTAATACGAAGGAACTTTAAAATACACTCTTAAAAAAAAATGTTTTATGACAGTAAAATTAATCAATTAACTTATACCTACGTTTTTAATGGGTTAAGGCTCTTATCTAAAATTTTACCATCTGGTAAAAGAACATCACCATTTACTAAAATAATGCTCAAATCAAGAGGGCTTTCTAGATGGTGGTTATCATACTCACGATCATCCCAATGAGGTTTATTTGAAATCAATAAAATTTCAGCAGCATTTTTTTGACTATCTGTATCAGATTTTTGTTGATTAGGCCTATCCTGCCTTGGCACATCACTACCCGTCTGAGTTTTGTTCATAGAATTTGAATCCTCAGGGTGAACTTGACAACATTTATACAAACATGAAAATAAAGCATTTATTGCAATAACATTATCCTCCTTTAAAAAACATAAATATTAATTTATATCTATATATTATTATCGATTTATTTATCTCATATATTACATTAATTTAAAAAGATACAAGATTTTTTACTAAAAACATAAATATTAATTTATATCTATATATTAAATTAATTTAAAAAGACATAAGATTATTCACTAAAGTCATAAAATGATAACATCCAAAAAATTAAAGTTTATTAAGATTTGATTACAATCAAAGAAAGATATAACAACTTAACAGGTAATGTAAAATTAAAATAAAAGTTAAAAGCGAATCAAACATTTAAAAAATTTTACTCAAAAAAGAGTTGCTGTTCATTTAGATATAAATTCCATTTTTTTCTAAAATATAATGTCAATTCTCTTAATTCATAATCTGAAAGTGAATAATCATATAATAAAATCTCATAAATTTTACCTGAATAATAATTAGTATTTTGATTCACATGAGCACCAATAGTAATATCAACTTGCTGTGTAAAAAATGCATTTTGTTGTGGTAGTTCAGTTAAATATGAACCATTTAATTTAAGAATTTGAGAATCATTAGAAAACATAGATATAGCAACATTAGGCACATCATAACGAACCGTATAATAACCAATATCATGTAAAACTGAATTAAAATATTGTTTATAAGATAAAATTGAATCAGTTTGTGAAATATAATTTTCAAACCCACTATTTCCATCTAACGAAGATAATAATATCTGATCATAATTCATTTGTTCTGGAGCAAAAACAACAATTAATGTCATATTATTTAAAGAAAGGTTATTATCAGAAACAATTTTCATAAAATGCGATTGATCAAATTGAATAAAAGTATCTTCATCATCATAAAAAATAGGCTGAGCTGATTGATTTAATTGAGTAGCAGAGAAATTGTATCCACTTAAGTCCATCCAAGTTTGAATTGTATCTAAATGACCAAAATCAGTTTGGTCGCCATGAGGTTGATTAGAATCTAACCAAAGAAGTAATTTTCCATCCTCAAAACCAGGGGGTGTTTCAAAATCATAATCAGCTTGAGGATATTGAGAAATTAATGGATCATCAGGAAATACATCATCTCTATCTCTCACACCATCTCCATCTTGGTCTTCCATATTGATATAAAAGTTCAAATTAAATGTAACATAACCTTGTTGATCATATAATTGAATTTCTGAGATCGCCTCCCCACTTATGTCGGACTGAGGCTGATAAGTTAAATCCTGACTAAACTCATTATTTCCAGCAAATAAAGCATTACCTATATCTTGATTAAAAGCCCCTGATGATATAGCTGTTATTTCCCAATCTAAAGAAGACGAATCTACATCAGTAAAAGATAATTCAATATCAATGGACTCATTTTCAGTAACATAAAATTCATTATTTAATAAAACTGGCAAATCATTTACAGGTAATACAGTCACACTCACAGTAACAATTTCAGAAAAAGTTTTTCCATCATTTGCTCTGTATAAAAATGAATCATCTCCAAAAAAGTTTAAGTTTGGTGAGTAAGAGACAATGTCATTTTCTAAAGTTACAGATCCATTAACAGGATTTGTCACAACAAAAAATAAGTCATCTAAGTCTAAATCAATTGCCTCTAAGGTTATAGATGCTGTTACATCTTCGTTAGTTTGTAATGACATCTCATACGCAATAGGTGGATCATTAATTTCATCTACAACAACTTTAAATTCATATTCTGTCGTCAATTGACCATCATTAACGTAAACAAAGAAATTAGATTCTCCAAACTGGTTTGTATTAGGGTCTAAATTTAAAGACCAATATCCATTATTTTGAGCTGTATATACAACAGCATTTCCTGGGAATAGAGTGGTATTATCATTATCAATAAAAACAGTTAAATTAGGCGAAGTTGTCTCAACATCATTAACCGCAAATATTATATTATTTATTGAAACATCTTCATCAGTTTGCAAATCATTTAAAAGAAGAACTTCAGGGTAATCATTTATAGAATTTACAACTAAATTAAACGTGCTTTGATCACTTCCCGAAAATGAATCCAGTACATTAACCGTAATGATAGATTCCCCAAATTGATTATCGAGTAAAATTAAACTCAAATCAGCTTCTAAAGAGTTTTCATCATATGTAATGTTAGTAGTTACCAATGATGAATTTGAAATATCAACTACAAATGATAATTGATCTGAATTAGTTTCAATATCTATATCTGTTACTGTAAAAGTATATGTTAAATCTACATCTTCATCTGTTTGAAGATCGTTTAATAAGCTAATCGAAGGTAAATCATTAACACTTGAAACATCAATAATAAATGAACTTATTTCAGAAAAATCATCTCCATTATTATCATCTCCTCCATCATCTTGAGCTCTTACATAAATATTTGCAGATCCATTTTGATTAGCGGCTAAAGTATACTCTAATGTTCCAGTAGTCGAAATCGAAGGTAAAACATCAAATAAATAATAATCATCTTGATTAAGTGAAAGTTGGAATTGGCTAATAGCTTGTGATGATTCATTACTTGGTCCTGTAGCTATTGACTGAGCCCAATTATTAACAGAGTGATAACCTGAATCTTCTTGAACCGTATGAATTGTTGTTATTGAAAATGTTGGTGAATCATTCACAGGATCAATAGAAACCTCTATATTTTGAGAGGTTTCAGCACCTAGTAAGTCTGTAACAACTAGTGAAAATAATCCATCTCCATATTGATCTTGAACAGGCTCTATTGAAATTCTTATAGAATTATTTGTACTAACATAACTCAAATCAAATAAAGTATTATTATAATTAACAAGCTCAAATGATAACGGCTGATCATCAGTAATATTTTCAATATCAAAAATAGCAACATTTAACGTATCCGTTTGATCTTCTAATAAATTTTGTGTCGATATTGTAGAAAATGATGGAGTATCATTTACAGGGTTTATAGTTAATTTAAATTCTTGAGAGTCTACACCTTCAGACACAGCTGAATCTTTAACTATAACATTTATAAAAGCCTCTCCATTCAAGTTAGACTTTAACTCATAATTAATTGTTGCAACTTCTCCTGTTTGAGAAGATTCAATATTTAAAACTGAAAAAATAGAATCATTAGAATAATACATTGATGTATCTAATTCATATGATAATGTTTGACCATTGGTATTAATATCAACATCTGAGGCTGTAATAACAATATTAGCATCAATATCTTCTGATCCAGTCTGATTTACTATTGTACTTAAATTAGGCAAGTCATTAACGGCTTCAACATTAACTGTAACTAATAAGCTATCCGTTACACCTAAACTATCCGCAACCTCAAATTCAATTAAAGTATCCCCATTTTTATTTGCTACTAACCCATAATTAACAGAAACAATACTTAAATTATTTTTTGTAACATAATCAAATGTTAAAGTATCAATAATTAAAGAATCATAATCTATAACACTTACAACCATTTCATCATTGTTTAAAGCAATATCAGGGTCAAAAATAACAAGTTCAAAAATATCATTAATATCTTCAACTGCATTAGGTGTTGTCGATAATAATCTTGGTGGGTCATTAACAGGATCTACAACTAAATCAAAATAAAATGTATTAGATGAAGGTATTCCCATATTTGAACTACCTCCATCATCAACTAAAATAACACCAACTTCAACTTGACCATTTTGATTAGCCGATGTGGTATAAGTTAGCGTTCCATCAGTTGAAACAGAAGGAAGTACATCAAAAAAATCAACATCATCATCAGAAACTACAACCTGGTAATAACTTAAAGATTGATCACTATCCTCATCCGTAGGTCCCAAGTCATAACTTGAAATCCAATTTTGAACAATTACGACACCAAAATCTTCACTAACGATTTGGTCAACACTTCCGTCACTATTTAAAGTAATATCAAACGTTGGTCTATCATTAACAGGAAGAATTTGTATTTTAAAAGATTTAGAATCATATGTATCAATTCCACCATTCAATAATCCTCCATCATCTTTCATCGTTATACCTATATTTGCTGTTCCATTTAAATCATCATTTAATTCAAAACTTAAATAAGCATCATCATTAACAATGTTAAAAGTTGGTTCAGATTTAAATAAAGAACTATTATCATTTGATAAGACAAAATGAGTAGTTTGTGCAGACTCATTTAAGGCTCCAGGACTTAAATCAGTTAAAAATAAAATTGAAGTATTATTTAAACTATCCTCTAAAACTGAAGTGAATCCATCTACATACGCAAAATTAAAAGTAGGAGGATCATTAACTGAAATAACCTCAACATCCAACGCAAGTGTAGAATAATCCGTACTCACATTTGAATCATGAACATTCAAAGTAACAATAGTTGTACCAAATTGATTTAATGATGGAATTAAACTAAGTTCAATTTGAGTTCCGTAGTCAGTATCCAATAAAGTTATATTAATAGAAACTAAGTTTTCATCTTCAATATCAAAAGAATAAGATAAAACCTCTTCATCAGTGTCTACATCAACATCATTTGCATTAATAACAATTGTATTAATTACATCTTCATTTTGTGTAACTGGATCAGCAAAACTTGATACGAAATATGGAACATCATTTACAGGGCTAACAACAATATCAAAATTCTCATAATTAGAATAGTTAACGCCATCATTAGCGACGCCACCATCATCAAAAACTTTAACTTTAAAATTATATGTTCCATTAACATTATCATCTAATTCAAATGATAAGTCTCCATTTACATTAATCTGTGGAAGAGTTACAAAGTCAGCCGCTATAGAGACATTATAACTAACTTCAAAATTTGATATTGACTGCGTATTTTCATCATTTCCTCCAAAGTCAATTGAACTAACATCAACCCAATTCGGATATGTAACTGATCCAGTATCTTCGAGTAAACTAACATCAACTCCTACATTAAAAGACGGAGAATCATTCACAGGTGTTATAGATAAGTTAATTTTTTGAGATGCTAATGCCCCTAAAGAATCTACAACATTTAAGGTAACAGCAATATCACCGACAACATCTTGAGCTAAATTTAGATATAAAACAGCTTCATCACCAACATTATTAGATACAATATACATACCATCAATATAAGATTCAAAATTTGTTGTTACAGAGTAAAAAGAAGTTTGTCCATTTGTGATTAAATCAGGATCACTAATAGTAATATCGACTGTTGCTAAAGTATCTTCAAATAATTGTTGATCAGGTATATTATTAATAATTGGAACATCATTTATAGCTAAAACTTCTACCTCTATATCCAAATAATCAACATCATCAAAAGGATGAGAATCTGATACAACTAACCTAATATTTGACGTTCCATTTTGATTTGGCAATGCATCTATAGTTAATAAAGCTTGTTGACCTGATGTAGCAGAAACAGTTTGAATATTATAAGTGATTAAATTGTCATCTTCTTCAACAAAATCAATACTAATAACTTGACCACGACTATTAATATCAGAATCCACTGCCGTAATAGTTTGAACAATACTTCCGTCTTCATTTAAAGAGATTCCATTAGAATATAACGACGTAAAATAAGGAGCATCATTAACAGTTGCTAATTTAAATTTAAAGTTTTCAGTAACTTGTAATCCTGTATCATCTTCAACTATCACATCTATAGAGGCAACATCATCTTGAGTCGAATCAAGTAAATTAAATGATAATTTTGTGCCAAACGTTTGACCAGAAACATAATCATTGCCGAAAGAAACAGCTACAAGATTAGTATTATCATTTTGATATGAAAAAGTTAATTGCTGATTAGCATTTGGATTATCATAATCTTTTGCTGAAATATCTACATTAATAGGCACAACTAAATCTTGTGTAACTCTAAACTCATCATAATCAATAAGGAAGTATGGTGGATCATCAATAGGATTAATATTTAAAGTTATAGTTTCTCTATCAACATCACCTAAATTATCTTTAATTTCCAATGTAAGTGCTGTCGACCCATTAACATGATCTTTAGGAATAATATGTAATTCATGTTCAGTTCCTATTTTCTCAACAATAGTTGTTGAAATAAAGTTAGAATCAAAACTTGTAACATTATATGTTAACACTTGATCATTAGTATCAATATCTACATCTGTTGCATTAAACGTTACAATGATAGGCTGATCTTCATTAAAAGAAATAGTTTGTTTAATATCTAATACAGGAAGATCATTAACCGATTGTACAGAAAAAATAAAGTTTTCTGAGTCAGCTAAAGAGTCAATTGCGTCATCTTGAATATTTAATGTAATAGATACATCACCAAATTTATTATCATGCAACGTATATTCTAAAATATCAAAATCAGATAAAGGTGCTAACCTATAAGTTAAAGACTCAATAATATCATTTTGTTCAATATCAATATTTTGAATTAAGCTTTGAGCATTTGTATTAGTATCAACATCACTTACATATACTTGTACATACCCACTACTATCTTCTCCAACAACAAAGGTAGAAATTGGATCAATAATTGGCGAATCATTTACAGGATTTATATATAATTTAAATGTTTCTGTAGTAATACCTCCTGCACCATCTGCCAAAGTAATCACTATATTTGCTGTTGTATTTTGATCAGACTGTAATTGATAGTTTACTGTTGCAATTGTCCCATTAGTATTTACATCCAAATCAATATCAGAAATTTTTGAAGTATTATAATCATCAATNGTATAAGAAATTGTTTGNGTTGTAGACTCTANATCATTATCACTNGCATAAATTACAAAATANCTATTGATATCTTCTGTTGCTCGAAAGAACTCAACACTTCTCAAANTCAGGAGCATCATTAACACTATTAACTAAAACAATAAAATCTAANTCATCTGANGTATCAATACCAGAATTTAAAGTAGCNCCTTTATCAACCAAAGAAAGNGTAATNGGTGCCAACCCATTTTGATTATCCGCCAAAGTAAAGAANAATGTNCCTTGAGAATCTATTGTTGGAATTCTTGNAAATAATGATTCATTATTAACAGAGATATCAAAATAACTAAATTCATTGNAATCACCTTCTATNNAAGAATCTCCAAAAGAAATATTAGTTGCAAAATTTAAATACTCATATTCACCATAATCTTCAGCTAAAATAATACTACTNTTTGCAATATTAAATGTTGGANCATCATTAACTGCAATTACATTAATNGTAGCAATTAATGGGCCATAAGAATTNTCATCATANGTTACCCCNTTGTAATCTAATGACACACCAGANTCAATCATATTAATAGTAACAACAGCCACNCCTGACATATTAGCTGTCAAACTATAACCAAGTTCACCAATAGAATTGATGGCTGGTAATTGATCAAACAATTCAATAAAGTTAGTTGTAACATCAAAATAAAACGATTGATCAGCTTCATTTATAGGTCCTACAGATATATTGGATAATAAATTAGCAGTTATATAACCCAAATCATCTTCTAAGTGTGTAATATTAGTAGAGGCATTGCTATCAAACTCAAAATAAGGAGCATCATTAATCGGAATAACTTCTAATTCAATATTCACAGTAACCAAACCTGTATTAGTTACATTACTAGAAAAACTATCATATAAAGTTAAGATAATATTATCTGTACCAAATTGATTATCTTTTATATCAAAAGCCATATAAGCTTCTCGCCCTTTAGATAAACTACTAATAGATATATCAACTAATTCACTATTATCCTGTGTAAATGAATATAATAAAAATTGNCCATTTGTNGCAATATCAACATCATCTGCNGTAAGNGGNATTGTTAGATAAGAATCCTCTAACATTTGAATATCCGTAGAAACAGCANTCGAAAAATATGGGTNATCATTAACAGAATCTATAATAAAATNAAANGAATCCGATACAGNTCCNCCCTCACTATCAANGGCAAATAAACTNACNGTACTTTGACCAAANACATCTTGATCAACATCAAAANTTAAATCAATTTCGTAATAATCTCCTGAAATAATTTCATTAGATGTTGCNAAGCTCAAATAAACTNACATCATCAACTGAAATTGTTGTATCAATTGTTTGAGAATTCTCAACAATATCAGGATCATANACTCTTAAAGTAAATGTTAAGTCAACGTCNTCATTGGTTCGNTGATTTTCAACAGAAGATACAATAACAGGTAAATCATTTACAGGATTCACAGTTACACTAAATTCCTCTGATACACTAGCACCAAAACTATCATAAATTGTGTAAGAAACTGTAGTACTTCCATTTTGGTTATCTAAAGGCTCTAAAATAAAATCTAGAGAATAAACATCATTAACTAACAATCCGTTGGCTGTTGTTACACTTAGTAAGGTTGAATCATTTACATCAATAGATACTGATATATTTTCTTCGTCAGTTATAAAGTCAATATCACTTATCGAAATTGTTTGAATTGAATCAATATCTTCATCAATTTCAATATTATTTGCAGTTGTCACAAATTCTAAAGCNTCATTTATAGGANTAACATGTATGGTAAAAAAGTCTTCAANTGAAGTATCTATACCNCTTGCAAAAGTTCCACCTTTATCCTGTAAAGAAATAGTAACATTTGCAGTACCATTTTGATCAGCTGCCAACTCAAATGTTAACGTACCACTTTCATTAACTGTCGGTAAAANATCAAATAAAGAATCATTNTCAGTTTCTANNACAAATNGATCAAATAAATTATGATCATCTTCGTAAGAGTCTAATAGATTTATATCTGTTTCATAAATGAAATTACTAGCCCAACCTGTAAAAGTTTGTGAACCACTATCTTCATTAACAGTAATGTTATTTCCAACGTTAAAGGTTGGTGCATCATTAACAGGTCTAACATATATTGAAAAAGTAGATTCATCTGATTCATCTAAACCATTATTTAAAGTACCCCCATTATCTTTTAATGATATTGTAAAATTAACAGTCCCATTTCTATTTTCAGCAAGTGTATACGATAAAAACCCTGAAGGTGTTATGACTGGTGTGGAACTAAACATTGAATCATCATCTGTTGTAAAAATAAATGACGAAATTTGAGAACTTTCATTTGCTGGTCCAATCGAAAAGGAATTAAACAGTTTATAGTACATTGTAGGGGCACTATCTTCATAAACAACTTGTTTTTTAGCAGACGATGTAAAATTAAAAGTTGGTTGATCATTTACTGATAAAATAGTTATATCAAAAGAAATATTTTCTGATGCAGGATAAAAAGCATTATCAGTTACATTAATAGTTACTGATACAACACCGTATTGATCTGGAATATGAGTTAAATCTAATGTAGCCTGTCGTGTTTGTGAACTATCAACTAAATCNAGATCAAAGTCTAAAATTGAAGTTGNTGAAACATCAATATTATATGTCAAAATTTGATCCGAATCCAAATCTTCCATATCAATTAGAATAGTTGCATCATTGTCTTCTAATAATGTAAGTCCATTAGCNGTTGTAAACTGANTCGAACCAACACTCAAAGAATTTAAAGTTGGCAAATCATTTATTGGAATAATTTGAAGCTTAAAGCCATCGGAATCTTGAGCCCCAAATTCATCGACGGCTGAAACTATAACATTTACTGTACCAGACTGATTATCAAGTAAATCTATATCTGCAGTAATATAAGTCATATCGTTTACACTATATTTATTAGACGTACTAATCGAAATTAAACTATCATCATCAGNCGTAAANTCNAGATAAACCGTTTGTAAATTGCTTGAAGTATCTATATCTTGAACGATTAAATCAATACTAAAGTCAGCCTCTTCATAGACTATTCTATCCTCAACAAGAGAAATTATTGGATCATCATTAACAGCATTCACTTGTAATTCAAAATTATCACTTACAACCGCATTAGCAGAATCAATTACCTTTACAGTAATATTTGCCGTTCCATTTTGGTCTGGCAATAATATAAAATCTAAGGAAGCCTGNTGNCCTGANTTNACTACATTTGAAACANCAACAGTAACTAATGATGTCTTATCAGAGCTTGCTTCAAAGCGTAAAGATTGTTGATTTGTTAAAATATCTGGATCACTNGCTGTAAGTGATACCGAATAGTTAGTATCATCTTCATTTTTTTGCACTTCATTCGCATTTAAATCAAACTCAAATAAAGGAGCATCATTAACTGAAATAACATCCAAATCAAAATTTAAATATGATGTTAATTGATCACTTGATGAGTCTGTAGATGAAACTAATATTCTAACCGCTCCATTTTGATTATCTTGAACATCAACATTTAAAGTGACAGTATAAACATTATTTTCTAAATCAGGCTGATCCATTGTAACTGTAGCCAAACTTGAATCATAACTAAATGATTGAAANGCAACAGTTTCATTATTTTCTTCAATATCCACATCTCTTACTATAATTGGAAACTTAAAATCTACATCTTCATTTGTTTCGTAAAGATATGTTGTTGATGTAAAGTAAGTCTCATNCAAGAAATATTCAGGTGGATCATTAACCGCCGCTACATTNATATCAAAACTATAGCTAACAGTTCCACCATTTGAATCGTCAACTTCAAAATCTATTGTTGTAACACCNTTTTGATTATCTAATAAATCAACTTCAATCTCACCTACTTGATTAGCGTTTTCTAAATTAACAATATTTACAGTAATTAAAGAATCATCTGAACCTTCAACGCTGTATGAAAGACTTTGAGCATTTGTANCAATATCAGGGTCGATTGCTGTAAAATCTATATAATAAGTATTCGCATCTTCATTCACATTTAATTGATTCNCTAAAGGCGATAAAGTTANTANNGGNACATCATTAACAGCTTCTAAATCAATTTCAAAATATAAATAAGATGTAATAGAATCATCTGCAGAATCAGTAATAGATAANGTTACATTCGTTGTCCCATTTGCATTATCAACAACATCATAATTAACAGTTACTAAATAATATAAATTTGAATCATTAATAGATGTTAACGAAACATTAAATAAAGAATCATCATTATTAAGTAAGTTTAAATCTAATGTTTGATTATTTTCAGCAATATCAACATCATAAAATGTCACTGGAATATCAAAATCAATATCTTCAGTTNCATTTACAATGTTGTTATATGTTACATAAAACACATCATCAATAACAAATACAGGNGCATCATTAACAGGTTCTACCAGAATGCTTATTGATTGAGTAACAACAAATACACCATCATCAATTTCAATTTCAGATACTATTGAACCATTTTGATCTGGTAAAAACTCAATAACTAGATCAATATTACTTCCATCAGCAGATTTATTAGTAAAGTTAGTTGTTATTAAATCCTGATCTGAATACGTATATGAAAAATCAATACCGTCAACGGCATCTTCAACATCCGGATCTGTTACAGTTAAAGAAATAGTTAATGGAGGGTCATCTTCTAAATGTTGATAAGATGAAATACCAGAATCAATTGTTAATACAGGAGGATCGTCCACACCTAAAACACCAACTACTAAATTATAAGTGGAAACATAAGTTAAATCCTCTGAATCCTGCAAAAGTATTGTAACATTTGTTGTCCCAAACTGATGATCTAATAAATCAAAGTCTAAACTGAAGGTATAATCATCATCACTAATCTGAGTTGAACTGACGTCAACATCAACTAAAGTAGAATCAGATACTATAATATCTAGGGTTAATGTATCGTTATAGTCCGCAACATCAAAATCTCTTGCGTAAATATCATAACTAAAATCAATATCTTCAGTTTCATTAATCGTAACCGTATAATCATATTTCATTATATTATCTACAAGAAATGCAGGTAAATCATTAACGGGATCCACATCAATGGTAATGGACTGAACGGCACTTCCTCCATTTTCATCAAACACTTGAATATAAATAATACTTGAACCACTTTGATGTTCTTCTAAATCAATTTCTAATTCTGCATTCTCTCCAAAATTAGTAATATTAATTACATTTGCAGTCAATAAAGATTCATTACTTACATAAATTAAATAACTTATCTCTTGTTGATTAGTTGCAATATCAACATCTGTTGGGTTTAGTGAAATAGTATATGTGTCATCGTCTTCAAGTTTATTTAGTTTATCAAATGCAGGACTTAAAGCAAATTCAGGAGCGTCATTTACCGCATAAATTGATAAATCAATATTAACAGATGATACTAAATTATCAATAGCTGAATCTGTAACAATTAAATTTGCACTAACTAAGCCATTAGCATCGTCAACAACATCAAATGTAATAGTATATAAATATTCATTTGAACCTTGATAGCTAGAATCAACATTCATTAGAGTCTTAGAACTATCAGAATTAATCGCATTAAATGATAACGTTTGATCATTTTCTTCAATATCAACATCATAAACAGTATATTGAAGACTTAAGTCATTATCTTCATTCGTTCCATAAACTTGATCTAGTTCTCGTAAAGATGAGTTTGAAAATAAGATATATGGCGGATCATTCACACTTATAACATTTAACTCAAATGTCTGGGAAACAATACCACCATTTTCGTCGTCAACTTGTACGGTTACATCAGCCAAACCATTTTTGTCTGGTAACAATGAAATATTTAAACTAGCACTTTGCCCAGAGTTTGAAACATTATCAATATTTAATGTAAGCATATCAGGATCTGTACTTATCACTGAATATGATAAGTTTTGACCATTTGTAGCAATATCAACATCAGATGCAATCAGATCAATACTATAAGCAGCCGCATCTTCATTAATATTTTTTTGAGTAGTTGTAGGACTCAAAGTAAAAATAGGTAAATCATTTACACTTAATATTGAAACTGTATAATTTAATGTCGCTACTACTGAATCAACAGAAGAGTCCGTTGCTGTTAACATTAAGGTTGTTGATCCATTTTGATCATCTTTAACATCAATATTTAATGTTACATAATAATTATTATCTTCATTGCTAATTGAACTATATGACGCATCTAATAAGTTTGTGTCAGCACTTTGAACATCAAAAGTTAATGTTTGAGAGTTTTCTAATATATCTACATCTAATGTTTTAAGTGAAATAGAAAAGTCAATATCTTCATCTGAATTTAATGAATCATTATACTCCGTATAAAAATTATCATTTATTAAAAATCCAGGAGCATCGTTTATTGCATTCACATTTATTTGAAATGAATGAGAAATAGTTTCCCCATTATCATCATCAATTTCAATTGTAATGTCAGCTACACCATTTTGATCGGGTAATAACGTAATATTTAAACGCGCATTTTCACCCGTTAGATCAAGGTAAGTAATCGAAGTAGTTAGTAAGTCAGGATCAGAATTTGTTACATAGTAAGTTAAACTTTGATCATTTGTACCAATATCGACATCAGATGCTATTAAATCAATGTAGTAAGTTGGGTCATCTTCGTCTTTATTAAGCTCATCACTACTTGGATTAAAACTAAAAATAGGTACATCATTAACTTCATTTACAATTAGATTGAAAGTTTGCTCAACTGTACCTCCATTACCATCATCTACGGTAACCGTTATACGAGATGTTCCATTCTGATCAGGAAGCACATCAATTTCTAATCCAGCTGTTTCACCAGTAGCTGAAGCATTTATGACAGACACATTAACCAATGAATTATTCGAATTATCAACTGAATAGTTTAATACTTGGCTATTGGTATTTATATCAATATCACTAGCCACTAAATTAATTACATAAGTAGAAGCATCTTCCTGAATTACTCTTTCCAACACAGAAGGCAGCAATGTAAATGTTGGTATATTGTTTACAGGGTTTACTGTTAAATCAATATTCATTGTTGTGATAACTTGACTTGAAAATGAATCTCGAGCAATTAAAACAACATCTGTTACCCCATTTGCAAAATCTTGTACATCAAAATTAGCCGTTACATTAAATTGATTACCATTTTGAACTGGTGTAGTAGTTGATAATTGTACTAAGTTTACGTCACCAGAAATAGCTTCAAATGTAATAGATTGTCCATTCTCTAAAATATCCACATCTTCAACTATAAATGGTAAAGAAAAGTCCACATCTTCATCTGTATTAACAGCTTGAGTAAATTCACGATGAAATACATTATCCACCATAAATCCTGGATCATCATTAACCGGATCAACAACAATATTAAATGTATGCTCTATACTAACGTTATCTGAATCTTCTGCTGTAAAGGTAATATCTGCAGATCCATTTTGATTAGCCAAGAAATCTACATTTAGTAAAAGATTACCTGTACTATGAACAATCGTATAATCAACAGCTGTAAGCTCAGAACTAGACGTTTCAATAGCATAGGATAATTGTTGATTATTAGTATAATAATCGATATCAAAAACCTCTAATTTTAAAGAAAGTGAAGAGGCATCCTCAGAAACAGTGACATTATTTGGAGTTGTTACAAATATAGGAGCATCATTTTCTGAAGTAAGTGTAATACTAAAAGATTCAGATGGGGTACGGTCAACTCCAGAGTTGGCTATTCCACCAGCATCAACTAACTGAATATCCACATTAGCTACACCATTTTGATTAGTGGCAGTTTCAAAGGTTAAGGTTCCATTTTGATTAATTGTTGGTAAAACATTAAACAATGTCGAATCATCAACAGTCACATCAAATTTTAAAAATGTATCGTGCAAAGATGTATTAGAATCAGGCTCCAAAATTAAATTAGTTGCCCAATTAGTAAAAATATTTTCACCAGAATCTTCAGTTACAATAATATCTGGTCCAATATCATAAGATGGCATATCGTTAACTGGATTAACATTGATAGTAAAGTTTTGATTAGTAGATGTATCGTCCCCAAAATTTGAGGTACCTCCACTATCTGTCATATAAACAGTTAAATTTGCAAGTCCAATTTTATGTTGTGCTAATGTATAGGATAAAACACCCAAAGAAGAAATACTTGGAGCTACACTAAATAAAGCATCATTATCCGTTGAAACAACGAAAGATGCAGTTTGGTCATTTTCGTTACTAGGGCCATAAATTATATTATCAAATAGATCTAAATTAGTAACAGCTGGTGCATCTTCATATACTTCTTGATAATGTAAAGATGACTTAATATTAAATGATGGTTCATCATTAACAGCTATAACGTCAAGGTTAAAAGTATGCGTATCTGATAGACCTTCATTATCCGATACAATTAAAATAATTTCTGCTAATCCATTTTGATCATCAAATAAATCTATTTCTAAAGCGGCAGATTGACCATCATTTATAATTTGGTTAATCGTAGCATAAACTAACGAAGGATTATCATTTATTAAAGAATAAGATAGTGCTTGAGAATTAGAAAGAATATCAACATCAGATGCTGTAATTGCTATTGAATATGCTACCGCATCTTCTAAAATAATACGTTCGGCATTAGTAGGTTCAAAAGTTAAAACAGGAGCATCATTCACCGCATTTACAGTAATAGTAAAATTCATAGTTGCATAATAAGAACTATCTTCACTATCTCTAACAAGAAAACTAATATCCGTTACACCATTAACATTATCACTAACATCAAACCCTAATGAAACTAAATACGTATCATTTACTTTTGTAGAAGTAACAACGGACGTTTCAAGCATGTTTGTTGTATCATCTATAATTTGAAAACTTAACGTATCTAAATTTTCCCTTATATCAACATCTTCAACAACTAAATCATAAGTAAAATCAATATCTTCATTTGTTGAAACGTTTTGATCAATTTCAGCAAATAAATTTTGATTAACTAAAAATTCAGGTTTATCATTAACATCATCAATAACTAACGTAAATGACTCTGTTTTAATACTTCCTTCACCATCAACAATTCGAACGGTAACAACAGCTGATCCATTCTTATTTGGAAGTAAATCAATCTCAAGTTCAGCTGAATCAGTACTATCAGATATATTAATAATATTTAAATTTAACATATCCAAATCAGTTGAAGATGCAATATATTGTATTGTCTGTTCATTTGTTGCTATATCTACATCTGAAACACTTATCGGTATTGTATAAGTTGCAGCATCTTCATCTTTTCTTAAATCAGAAGGCGAATGATTAATTGTTAAAAGTGGAGCATCATTAACTGGATATATTGTTAAAAGAAAAGACCGTTCAACGGCTACATTAAAGTCATCTTCTACAGTAATAATTATATTAGCAGTTCCATTTTGGTTTAATTGAGGAGTTAATTCTAAAATTGAATTTTTGCCAGAATCTGATGAACTAATAATATTTGCTGTCACTTTTGAAGGTGTATCACTAACAACACTATACGATAAAGTTTGATCATTCGTATCAATATCAACATCCGAGGCTGTTAAGTTAATTGTATAAGAAGGACTATCTTCATTTTTAAATAATTTATCAGAAGTTAAACTTAAATTAAAAACAGGGTTATCATTAACTGCAGAAATATCAATATTAAAGTTAAGTGTAGAGGTTACTTCAAAATATGAATTATCACTAGCACTTAAGCTTACATTTACATTACCATTAGCATGGTTTGCTAAATTAAAATTAACAGTCGTGTAATATTCATCTCCGACTATAATAGGTGTTGTATAATCTACAGAAATTTTAGAGCTATCAGATGTATCCAAATTAAAAACAATACTTTGTGCTTCAGATGTAGAAATATCATAATCACGAACAACAACAGGGATACTAAACGTAGAATCATCTTCAACTTTAGAAACAGTTTGTGTGATTTCTCGATGCATGGCATTATCTACAACAAAAAATGGAGCATTATTTACAGCAGCAATCTCATAATTAAATCGTTTTACTCCTTCACCTCCAAATAAATCTTGAACAATAACAGAAATCTGAGTTAACCCATTTTTATTAGGCATTGTATCAATTTCAAGCTCTGCAGTAGTTTTATCAGCTGATATATTTAATATACTAGCTGTAGCTATAACCTCATTACTACTTTCAACTACATATGTAAGATCATCTGAATTTGTTTGTAAGTCAGGGTCAATTACAGTTACATCAAGTTTAAATGTAGCCGCATTTTCATATTGTTCAATATCATCAGTAGTATAATCAACATATACAATTGGGATATCATTAACTGAATTCACAGTAAAAGTAAAATCAATTCTTGCTTGAACATTAGTAGAGTCAGTGATGACTAACGCAGCTGTACCATTACCAAACAAATTATCAGCAAATTCAAATACTAAATCACCATTATAATAGTCCCCTGTGATTGAAAAATTCTGAGTTGTTATTGATAAAAGACTTGATGAATTATTAATTATTTCAAATGAAATCACATCACTATTCAACGAAATATCCGGATCAAAAATATTTAATGGTAGTGTGTAATCAATATCTTCATCTTCAACGAAAGTATGACTATATTGATCATAAAGTACATTAGCAAATTCAAATTTAGGTGGGTCATCAACTGAAGAAATAGAAACATTAAAAGATTGATTTACGGTTACTATACCATCATGAACAAATAATGTAATATCAACGCTTCCATTTTGATGTTCTAATAAATCAAGTTCAACAAAAGGATCATTGTTTGAATCTAAATAATGTTGCACCGAAATAATAGAATCATCCGAGCTACGCACATCATATGTTAAACTTTGACCGTTCGTATTAATGTCAATATCTTCAGCATAAAGCTGAAATATTAAGTTGCTAGAATCTTCAACAACATTTTGATCTGTTGGGAAATTTGATTGTACAAAAGTAGGATCATCATTAACAGCATTTACTGTAACCTGAAAATTCATAGTAATAGTAAAGTTTTCATCAATCGAGTCTGATGAAAGTAATGTAATATCTGAAGTTCCATTTTGATCTGCTATCAAATTAATATTTAATGTTACATAAGCCTGATTTTGATCATAAACAGGGGTAGTCAATGTTGAACTTAGTAATGATGAATTTCCAACTGATAGATTAAAATCAAATTCTTCATTATTTTCACTTATATCAACATCTTGAATAACTATTGGAATAGCGACATTTACATCTTCAGATGTTGTAAGCTGATTTAAATATTCAACATAATTATTCGAATCAACGACATAATAAGATTGATCATTAACCGCTGTCACACTAACTTCAAACGTTTGAGACGTTGTTGTTACACCATCAGAAACTGATACCGTAACATCAGCTACGCCATTTTGATTATCTAAAAACTCTAACTCAATAGTTGAAGTACCATTAGCCGCAGATGAATTTACATTTGCAGAAACCAAGGAGTCATCTGAACTACTTACACTAAAACTTAAATTTTGGTTATTCGTATCTATGTCCACATCAGATGCATTTGTAGTAAAAATAATATTATTAGCATCTTCTAAAACAGTTTGATCTATTGGAAAGCCTGTATCAAATATTGGAGCATCATTAACAGAGCTTACTGTAATATCAAAGCTATCAGTAACTATTCCCCCGTTTCCATCATCTACTTTAACTGTAATAGTAGCCACCCCATTCTGATTTAATTTAGGCAAAGCCCTCACTTCAGCTGATTTAGTATCACCAGAAATATTTTCAATCGATAAATCTAACAACGTATCAATATTTGCAGTTACCGTATAAGTTAACGTTTGACCATCTGATTCAATATCTACATCAGTTGCTGAAATTGAGTAAGAATAAGCTTGAGAATCTTCAACCAATACTTTTTCATTTTCTTGAATATCTAAACTTAAAACAGGTAAATCATTTACCGATGAAACATTAAGCGTGTAATTTAAAACGACAGTTTTAGGAACTTCATAGGTATCTGTTACTTCAAAAGTAAAGGTCGATACCCCAGTTGAATGATCTGCAACATCTACATTAATTGTCACATAATATTCATTTTCAATAATAGTATAATCACTCAATGATAAAGTCATAAAATCAGAATCAGAATTCGATAATGCAAAATTTAATTCTTGACCATTAGCAACAATATCTAAATCTTTTATAGTTAAAGGAATCGTAAAATCAATACCTTCTCCCGTTGAGACAGTTTTATTTAAATTAGAATCCTCACTTCCATTAGTTATAAAAACTGGAAAATCATTAATATTTTCAACTTTTAATTCAAAGTTATCAGAAACTGTTAACCCTTCTGAATCAGTAACATAAACAATAATATTAGAGGTCCCACTATTATAGTCATATAAGCTAACTTCTAAGTCAGCAGACTCGCCAGTATTAGATACATTTAGAATATTAACGGTTGCTAGAGAATCATTGCTACTCAAAGCTGAATAACTTAATGATTGACCATTTGTATTAATATCAATGTCTGAAGCCGTTAATTGAATACTATATGGCGCTGAATTTTCATTTACTTCTCTTTCAGCTTCTGTTGTAACTAAGTTAAATACAGGCAAATCATTCACAGGTGAAACCGTAAAGTTTATAGTTAAAGTAGATTCGATAGTTGTATCAAAAGCATTAAATGCCTTAACAATAATATCTTCATATCCATTTGCATGATTAACTAAACTAAAATTTGCTGTAACAAAATAATTATTGTCAACAATAACTGGCGTATCCAAAGTCATTTGAACTAAAGAAGAATCAGCATTTTCAAGACCAAAAGACACTGTTTGAGAATTTTCAACAATATCTGGATCAAAAACAGTAATACCTATCTCCATATTAGTATCTTCCAGTGCATTAACTTGAGTAGTCGCTGTAATAGAAGGTACATTATCAATAACAAATGCAGGCACATCATTTATTGCACTAACAACTAACGTAAATGTTTCAGTATCGGTTTCACCATTTTGATCATCTACAGTAACAGTAATAGTTTGCGTACCATTTTGATGGTCATTTAAGTTGACTTGTAATCCAGCAGATTGTCCCGAATTAATGCTATTAACAATACTTAAATCTGCTAAATCAGAATCACTACCTTGAACAGTATATATTAAACTTTGACCATTTGTAGCTATATCAACATCAGTAGCAGTAAAGTCAATGATATAACTAGCATCATCCTCATCAATATTCGTTTCTGTTGAAGTAGGACTTAATGAAATTTGTGGTGTATCATTAACAGGATTAACTGTTAACTCAAAAGAATCAGTCACAGTTCCACCATTACTATCATCAACATTAATAGTAATATTTGCTGTCCCATTTTGATTATTCTTTAAATCTATTTCAAGCTCAGCAGATTGCCCTGAATTCGTAATATTGATAATGGCCACATCTACTAAGGAATCAACAGAACTAGATGCACTATAACTTAACTCTTGTAAATTAGTTACAATATCAACATCACTTGCAGCGATATCTATCGTATAAATTGCACTATCTTCATCAATAACTTTTTCACTATTGGCTGGTGAAATTGAAAAAATCGGTAGATCGTTTACTGAATTGACATATATTTCAAAATTTAAAGTTGATATGAGGTAATCAGTAATTGAATCTTGAGCTAATAACATGACATTAAAAGTACCATTTTGGTTATCCTGCAAATCAAAATCTAAAGATAAAGTATAGGTATTATCTACCAATGATGTTGAAGAAATACTTGAAACAACATCATTAGAATCCAGATCACTTAACTGAAAACTGACAGTTTGAGAATTTTCAACAATATCGAAATCAGTAACATTCAAGTTTAATAAAAAGTCAGTATCTTCGTTACTTGTTAAATTTTGAGTAACAAAAGAATATAAGATATTATCAACATGAAATAAAGGTGGATCATTAACTTCATCAACATTCAAATTTAATACTTTATTAGTAGATGCTCCTTCAGAATCTTCCACCTCAATAACAATATCAGTAGAACCGTTTTGATGATCTTGTAATGTTAACTCCAATGCTGCACTACGGCCTGAGTCAGTTACATTAATCATATTAAATGTAACTAAATCTGCATCATCAACCGAAACAGTATAAGTTAAGAAATCTGAATTAGAATCAACATCTGGGTCTACAACTATTACATCTATTGAATAAGTAGCATCATCTTCAGAAACATTTAATTTTTCTGAATTAGGAGTAAAGTTAAAAACTGGTATATCGTTAACGGCATCAACTGTAATCTCAAAGTTTAAAGTTGAAGTTTTTTGATCATCACTATCAGAATCTGTCATAAGTAATTTAGCTGTTGTTGTACCATTTGCATTATCTTGAACATCAAATTTAACTTTTACTTTATATAAAATATCTAATTCATATATCTCAACAACAGACACATCAATTAAATCAGTGTCCCCTTGAATTGTACTAAAAGACAATGTCTGTAAATCATCTAATTCTTCAACATCTTGTACTTCAAACCATACTTCTTCATCATTATCTTCCGTTAATGTAATATTCTGAGTGACTTCAGTATATAAAACATTATTAATTTTAAATTCAGGAGCATCATTAATAGGATTAACAGTTAATGTAAACGATTCTGATTCTTCTACAAATCCAGAGCCATCATTTACCGAAACAGTAATAACGGCTGTACCATTTTGATTATCTTTTGTATCAATAAATAATTCAGCAGTTAAACCTCCACTCCTAACATTTTGAATAGTAGGCTGAACAAGATTAGTATTATTACTTTGAACTGTATATGTTAATGTTTGAAAGTTTGTAATAACATCAGGATCATCCGCGACTAAAGAAATTATATATCCAGTTTTATCTTCATCTATAATTTTTAAATTATCAGTAGGATCAAGGGTAAAATCAATCCCATCATTTACAGCACTGACGCTCAAATCAAAATACTGACTTACCGTTTCACCATTACTGTCATCAACGGTTACTGTAATTCTTGCCTGACCATTTTGATTATCTTGAAGATCAACTTCTAACTCTGCCGTAGCCCCAGCTGTAGTTGCTACAGTATTTTTTATGTCAACTGTTACTAAATATTCCTTGTTACTAACAGCAGAAAAACTTAAAACCTGTCCACTTGTTGCAACATCAACATCTGTCGCACTAATATTAATAATATATGAGTCATCATCTTCAGTTTTATTTCGCTGTGCGTAACTTGGAGACAGTGTAAATATTGGAGGGTCATTTACATCTTGAACATTTATTGTAACAACATCTGAACTACTGTTTAATCCTATTCCACTAGGATAACTGGCTCCATCAAAAACTTGATATGTTAAGCTATCTTGACCTAAATAGTTTGAATCTGGATGATAGTAAATTATTGAAGAACTTAATTGCACTAATTCCCCAATATTAGATTCTTGAATAACCGAGTCATCACTATACTTTAAAACCCCGTTTGTAGGATAATCATCAATATAATAAATAAGAGAATCTGTTTCTAAATCATCATAATCTTGACCATCTAATTGAATTTCGATATTTGAATCTTCATTTGCTGTTACCGAAAAAGAATTAACATAAGGTGTTCTATTAGGTGTTGCTGGATGAGGATCTTCATCATCAAAACGGCCATCATTATCACTATCCATTTGATCATAAAAATCATATTTAGCTGTTAAATATGTATTAACATGTGCTTTTTCTATATCAGATAAAGCCGAATCAAATATAATAACTTCAGCTACTTCCATATTTGAATAAGTTGTATATGGCGATTTTTCACCAGATAAATTAATTGGTCCAGGGTTTGCGTTTTTTGTTGCTTGTTTCTTTAAAGTACCATCAAAATAAACTTCCATTTTATAAGAACCTGTATCAAGTCCTCTTGCATTTAATACATGAAATTCTTCATCTGAAGTTGTTCCATCATATTGTCCATTCCAAATCTTTCCATTGTTATAAAAAGTAAAATAATCACTATTTTTTCCTAGGTACCATAAATTACTTACCGATTGTATTCCTGTCCCTTTTCCAGAAACACCATTTATTTTAATTACTGTATAAATATCATAATCAGGATGTTGAATATTTAAACCATCAATACGCATCACATCATAGCCGTTTATAGAATCAGCAAAAAACTGCATAACAGGCTTTCCATTTAACTCATTTAATTTAATATTAGGGTTTTGGGCAGAAGAAACCTGTTTTCCTGAGTGACGACTTCCAGATAAATCCAACCAAGCTGAAAAAGTTGCTAAATCATCATAATCTAATTTATCACCATCTTTATCAATACCAAATGCGTAATCAGCAGACATCCAATTAATAAGCTTTGACTCTATTGTATCTAAAACGTTTCCAACAAAATCTTCATATTCAAATTCAATGACAGCCATTGAATTTCCAATTGACATATTATTTTCATATCCGTAACTATAATTACCATTTAACAAAATGGTAAATTTGTATGATGTATCTTTATATAACGTTACAACTGTCGAACCACTAGATGAAATTACAATTGGGAATCTAGCATCTCCCACATACTTAAATTCATAAACATAGCCTTCTTCTAATGTTAAAGAGGGATTAATACCATCACTTAATATACCCGATAAAATATCTCCAGCAGCATTATTAGCAGTTGCAATGTAATCTAGATCTAATGTAGATTCATTATAAATAGAATCAAAAGTAATTGTAATCAATGAATCCTGATAATGTTTTACATTCTGATTAGCTTGATTTGTCTCTAAACTGGCTACAAATTCACCAGAAAAAGGATACACAGTTTCTGAAAAATCTAATCCATAATTGTGAATATATGGAAAAACATCTAAATAATCCAAAATACTATCATCATCACTATCCACATAATTAATTAAATTCCATTTTTCAGATAAATAATAATTAATATGATAAATTTCTTCGTCAGTTAAATCATCATTAAAGACAAGAACTTCTTTAATATGTCCATTTAAATAATATGAATCAAATTTACCTAAGAAATTATTTTGATCTGAACTACTTCTAATATTCGATGTAGTAATGCCAGGGTCAAAAAAAGCTTCATTATCGTAAACACCATTATAAATAATATCGCGCGCGTTACTATTATATCTAAACGTTAATAAATTATATTGATCAAAATCAACAAGACCTGACGAAGAATTATAACTTGAATTACCCCAACCATTTTGAAGACCTTGGTTTGAATTATAAGAATCTGTTGTATTATTAAATGCAAAGTAATTTGCTCCTCCAGTCGTAGAACTATCTCCAGAACCCAAAATACCTCCTTTATGATTTTGATCGGGAGAAATAACCGCAAACACTGTATAATCAGAATTCCCATCTGGAATAGTCGAGTCTGGCAAATTATAAAAACTATTACTCCCATCAAATTCAACGCCATCCGCACTTGTGTATGTTGCTTGATTAGAATTTGTGTATTGGATAGCATGATTTGAATTTTCACTTAAATCTACCCATTGAAATATAGAATCATTATCAGAAATTCCAATATTTGACGTATTATTTAAATTCGTAATATCAAGCCATAATTGAAGTTTAGAGTTCAAAGAAGTTAATGGCTCTGACGTACTAGTTGAATTTATTACTGTTGTATGAAATTCAAGGTCTGTGTATTCAGTAGGATCTAATGGATCAGAATCACTTAAATCAACTACCCCATCTCCATCAGAATCAATTTGATGTTCCAAATTCCATTTCTTGGACAAATAATAATTTAATTGATGAAGTTGGGCATCAGTGAGTTCTGTATCAAATACTAAAATTTCCGAAATCGCACCATCAAATCTACTATTATTATATCCACCAATACGAGAACCACTACCTTTTACATCAATAATAACATCAGCACCTGATGATATTGCTAAATTATCTCCATTTTTAAATCCATCTATATCACTAAAATCATCGCCTTGCCCATTTCTTACTGTGAATAAATTAAAAACAGCTGTACTTGCTGAGTGATCAAAAAATGTATCAACCATACTTCTTACAGCTGTTTCTGTTGTAGGAACAAAAATACGACCTGAGCCCGTACCACTTCCATCATAATTAAGTGACATAATAAATGAATTTACGCCAGAAATAGTATCTGGGACGGATAATATAACAACAGTCCTAGCGCTCGTACCTCCCGCCAATAAAGAATCAATATCCATATAATCAGCTGTAAAATCAACCGCAGCACGACCACTGTAACCTGCTACGTCATAAGAAGGTTGTTCATAATTACTAATATCCTTAAATCCATAATACCCATCCACATAATATTTAGGTCTATAAGACGAATCAGGTTGATAAGCATGATTTGAATTTTCACTTAGATCGACCCATTGCGCCAAAGAATCACCAGAAGAAATGCCTACATTTTGAGTATTATTTATATTTTCTACATCTAACCATAACTGAAGATTATCTTCTAAGCTGGATAACGCATTTGTTAAACCTGTAAAGGCATCAACCTGATCCGATAAATCAACCGTCGTATACTCCGTAGGATCAATCGGATTAGAATCATGCACATCAATAACACCATCATCATCACTATCTACATAATCTGTCATATCCCATTTTGAAGATAAATAATAATTTAATTTCCATACATCTTGATCAGCTAATGGTTCGTTAAAAACAAGGACTTCATGAAACTCACCATCAAAATAATTAGAACCATCAACATGAGCAATATCTAAATTTTCAGAACTCCACATTGTTGAATTATTAATTGTTTCATCAACAAGTTCACGCCCATCAATTAAAATCTCATTATTATTACCAACATAATTTACTCTATTAAGTATGATATGCTTGGTATTACTATTAACTGAATCTGATAAAGTATCCGCAACTGTCTCAGCTGTATCTACTTCAGTATAACTACCCGCGTTTTCTGAGAAATAAGTACTATATACGGTTTCATTTGATTTATTAAAATATAAACTAGGTCTCAACCTTGTGTCTTCATATCCAATCAAACCTTGAACTGTACTAGAACTTCCAGGAGAGTCTGGATTAATTAAAATAACTTGAGTAAAACCAGTATTGGCTGTTGTAGTTGTATCTTCGAAAAACAATTCAACAGATTTTGCTGACATTTTTTCAAGATTATTATAATTAAAATCAACAGCATCATTAGAATTATTATATTGAGCTTGTTTTGCTGTTGTATATTGAACAAAGTCATTATCATATTGATGAGTATCTCCAGCAGGAATAGCCAAATCAATCCATGTAAAAATGGGTTCATTATTTACGGGGTCTCGTAAATTTGCGTGTGGTATTTTTCCATCTAACCAAATTACTAAAGTATCATCTAAGGAATTATCATTTACACCAAAAGCATTCGTAGAAAAGTCATAAAGCCCATAATTTGGAGCACTATTCAAATAAGGATCACGTGGAAAATAGTCAGATCCGTCCAAATACGAATCATCATCAGTATCTGGATCAACTGGATCTGTACCTATACTTAATTCAAAATTATCAACCAATCCATCTTGATCACTATCAACAAAATTACCAATATCCCATTTTTGACTTAAATAATAATGAACATTCCATAATTCAGCATCTGATAATTCATTATCATAAATCAAAACTTCAGAAATATTTCCATCATAAAAATTAGTATTCCAACCACCAATTCTCGTCTTATCACCATTAATATCTAATGAAAAACTATAAGAATTAATTGAATTAACTTCTAATCCATTTAAATACAATTGAACTAAGTTCAATGTTTCACTGGATCCATGTTTTACCGTATATAAGTTATTTTTATCCGTATACATCAAATTAGAACGATTAAATTCATTAAAGCCAAAGCTATCAATGATCATATTCGAATTAATGGCAAAATATTTACCTTGTGAAAACGTTATATTTTCGGTATTAAAACCTATCAAATATCCACTGTTTGTATTGATATTATTAGGCTTGGTAACTGCAATAACGGTTTTTGGTTCCGAAGAGTCATGAATAATAGAAAAAATATCTAAATAATCATCTGTAAACTCAATAATATTTTCATTTACAACGGGTCTTTTACTTGTTTCATGTTGCATTGCATGATTATTTTGACCTGACAAATCAACCCAGGTTTGAATTTTAGTTCCATCAAAGTTAGCATTTCCATGTGGTTGCGTCGCATCTAACCACAAGCTCAATTCATCATCATAAGGTGGACTTGATATGGAAGAATCTGCCGCAGGAACACTAGATAATGTAGGATCTAAAGGAAAAGAATCATTTGCATCAAAAACATTATCTCCATCACTATCAACTATTGATTGCAAACCCCATTTAGTACTTAAGTAATACATCACATCAGTAAATTCTATATAAGATAACATATCATTAAAAATTAAAACTTCTGAAACTTGACCATTAAAATAGTCATCATCAACATTACTCCCTGCAAGTTGAGTTTCTAAAAGAACTTTATCAGTAACAGAATTTAAAAAAGTGTTATCTCCGATTTCTTCATTAACATAGATTGTTGAATCTCCACCAGATAAAGAACCTGCAAATATAACAGGTTGATTGATTAACGTTGAAGGAACTGATTCTTGATTTAAAATATTAGTTTGTCCCCAAAAAACCTTTAAATAAGATGAACTCCATGGAAGTTGAATTTCAAATGACGGATCACCAGACGTTTTCACTCTATTAGAAAATAAATATTGAGTATCCGAATCATTTGAATTAACAACAAAGAAAAATGTTGAATCCGTACCTGAACCAATAAAGTCATACAGATTTTTATCCTGAAAGTTTTCAAAGTAGTCATTAATTCCATCAAAGTCCATTGCTAAGTATGATGAATTCAAGCTATTTTCTTTATAAATAGGTCTATAATCTTCAGTAAATTGTCCAAAATGATATTGTCCAGTCAAATCAACCCAGGTTTGAATTGAAGCCCCATCTACCAAATGGCCATCAGTAATATTTAAATTTGTAAAATTTGAATGTATTTGTGAAGCATCTAACCATAATTCCAAAGCACTCTCAATGGAATCCATTTCAGAAGGTAAATCTAAAACAGTATCGATCTTATCCGATAAATCTTGAACGACAGGAGTATTAAAAAGTAAAGGATCCATTGGAAATTCGTCACTGTTATCAACAGTCCCATCTCTATCACTATCCAAAACATCTCCTAAATCCCATTTTTTAGAAAAGTAAAATGTAATCTTAGAAATTTCTTCATTAGTTAATGTACTATTAAAATAAAACATTTCAGTAATTTTCGCTGATGAAAAATAGTTACCATCAATACTTGAACCAACTGTAACTATACTATTTTGATTAATAGAAGTACCCGGATAGCTTCTATCTGAATGAGCTTCAGGTCCAGAAACATAAATCTTTCCTTTTTGTGTAGTTGAATCAAGTACATAAATAACCAATGCAGTATTATTTAAAACAGAATTACCATCATTTTTTATTGCATAGTCAAAATTACTAGCATTATAATAATCAAATCTATCAAATTGATTCATTGAATAAACAAAACGTGTGCTTTCGAAATCTAAAATAAAATTATCTTCTTGTTCTGGTACTGGATTAAGTAAAGCCACAAAAGTATGGTCTGAATTTAATGAAGGAAACCCTGAATAATCACACCCATCCTGTTCTAAGTAAGACTCATTAATAGCGTGAGGACAATCAACACCAAAAAAGTTTAATACATCATCAACACCATCAAAATCAACTGTCTGAGCAGCAATAACATCAAGCCCATCATTATCATATATTGGCTGCTTATTTGAATCAGTTTGGATAAGATGATTAGAGTTTTCACTTAAATCAACCCACTGTGATATCTTATCACCATCATTTAAAGATGAATTACTATTATTATCAATATTTGAAGCAATAAACCAAAAAATTAAATCTTCTGGTTGAGTCACCATATTAACATCATAAGAATTAATCTCGGTCAAAAAGTCCATTGATGTATATTCAGAACTATCTAAAGAACTACTATCATATAAATCATATACGCCATCATTATCATCATCAGGATCCTCAGCATTTTGACATCCGTCACCATCTGTATCAGTCCCAGGGTTAATCATCCCAAATTGACAATCATCATTAACATCTAATATGCCATCATTATCATCATCTAAATCTTCACCACTATCCTGACATCCATCATTATCATGATCTGTTACGGTCTGACCACTACCATATGCTTTTGATATCCAATTTGTTGTACCAGCCGGACAGTCATCTACATTATCAAGCAACTCATCTAAGTCTGAATCAACGCGATCTTCTAAGCCCCATTTCACAGAAAGATGGTAGTTCACTTGAACTCGATCATCATCAGATAATTTAGTTGGATAAACAATAATTTCAGCAACCTCAGCATCTGAATGTTGATTGGTGTAATACCACCCTCCAATGTTTAAAGAAGTAGGAGCAAGTACTCCGCCAGCACCACTCCCTAGTAAAGTTCCATTAACATAGAAGTCTTCAGTTCCAGACCCATCAGAAGAACCTGAAGTTAAGTGCCAATCGGTTCCAGCAAAATTAGTAGATTCTTGAACAGCCCAATTACCAGAATACATGCCAAAATAACCAGCATGAAGGCCCATTAACCAATTCAAAGATTGAGAAGATAAAATTCTTTTTTGATTTGTAGATGATTTATAACGTTCAACAATGTAGACATCATAATCCTCTGTATTTAAATTTTGCAAAGATGTATTTGCTAAATTCATCAAATCTAATTCATTAGAATTAAATGAAAGTATATCTAATGAATTTAAACCTGAATTTACATGCGTAATATCGCCTTCATAATTCCAAATTTCAGCATGGTAATCAGAATCAGTTGACGATGTTGCCAAATTTATCCATGTTTTTATTTTAGTAGAAGACGGATCTTCATCGCCATGAGGTTGATTCGCATCAAGCCAAACAACATAACCTGAAATAGGCGGTGTTGTACCTGATTTAGAACTTGGGATACTGTTTAAATCAGCATCAATTGGGAATGGATCACTATTATCAACAACACCATCATCATCACTATCAACACTAGCTCCTAGCAACCATTTTTGTGATAAATAATAATTAGTTTTAATTTTCTGATCAGCTGTCAATTCAGCATCAAAAACTAATATCTCTTTAATTTTTCCATCAAAACCTTCAGTATAAGAAGCATTTACAGCTCCAATAATCGTTTCTGATAACGAACTAGTTCCATAACGTGTTTCATAATCTGTTATAGAATGAATACCATTTAACCAAGAATTAACATTTTGATAACTCGAATTTGAGGCATGATCATTTTCAATTATTGAGTAAATATAAGTTTGATTTATATCAACTGCACCAACTGACTTTGGAGGGTCATATCCAGTAAAAAAAGAAAAATCTCCACTTGCTCTACTATCCCTTCCATAAGAACGATCATAGCCACCGTTATCTGTACCTATTATTTTTCCCATATTGTAATCATCAGACTGAATGACTAAAAACAAAGAAAATTCATTTCCAACGCCATCTCCAAGAGCATTCAAATTTAATGATGAAATCATAGCATCTGTAGAAAAATCTAATGACTTTTCAGAGTTATTCAATACAAAAGTAGGTTTATAAGTAGGTAACTTTTGAAATCCATCATTGGCATTACCACTTAAATCAATCCATGTAGATAAAGATTCTGAATTTACTGGTGTCCTTAAAGTCGAATGTACTAAGTTTGCATCTAACCACAACACTAAAGCATTATCTAAAGTATTATTATTTAAACCCAACTTAGAAGTTGAAAATTCAACAACACCAGGATGAGTTGCTGTTGTTAACTCTGCATCAAAGTCAAAATACTCATTAACATCTAAAACACCATCATTATCATCGTCTAAGTCTTCATTACTATCCTGGCAACCATCTAGGTCGTAATCTACTAAATAAGTAGACGTCCAATTCAAATCCCCTTCCTTACATAAATCAACATTGTTAGTGCCTTGAAAGCAATCCTCCCCTGGAACAACTCCAGTTGCCGAACTCGAGTCACATATATCATCATTATCGTCATCTTTATCACAGTCATTTCCATAACCATCACTATCATAATCAATATCATAAATAGTAGGATTCTCATCAACATTATCCGGACATAAATCATCATCACTATCAACATAAGTGGTCATACCCCACTTTTGTGAAAGTTTATATTGTATTTGTATTAACTCTGCGTCGGTCAATTTTTTATTAATAATAATAACCTCAGCTAAATGAGCATCAGTATTATGTTCAATTTTAGAACCAGCTTTAGCGCCTAACCTACTCGAATAAGCATTATTAAAGGTATATCCATTATAGATATTGAGATCCACACTATTAGAGTTTTCTAATTCAAGCTCACCATTAGAATATATAGACCCATTAGAAATATCCGATCTAACAACAAATAAATTTAATTGTCCCGAACTTCCTACATTTACCTGCTCCCAACTTCCACCAGAAGAATAATAAGAAGAATTTGTATTACTTCCATTATGATTATCCATAAACCAAAAAACATGGTCACTCGAACTCGAGCCTATTACATGCATGGTAGTGTCCCAACTATTTACAGATTGTCTATCGTAGACAAAAAATAATGTTGCTTGTTTGGAATTATGACTTTGTAAATTTAAGTCCAAATAACCTGATTCATCATTAAAATCAATAACATGATATCCTGACGATGAAGATCCATATTTATTAGTTAAGAATTTTGGTTGACTAGACGCTGATGTATTAATAGCATGTCCATGATTACCACTCAAATCAATCCATTCAGCTATCGATGTATTATTATTAACCGTATACGCAGCTCCAGTTGCAGAGCCATTTAAACCATGTGGCCTTTTTGCATCTAGCCATAAATTTAACGAACTATCAATTCCCGATGTTGCAAACTCAGAATCAAAAGAGTTTGGAATATAATTATAAATTAAATCAAACGGATCATGAGTATCCAAAATATTATCATTATCATCATCAGTATCACCAGCATCACATAAACCATCTCCATCTGTATCCGTACCGTCATTTGCAACATCATAATAGCCGCTAGAACAATCATCACAAGTATCGTTATCCGTATCTGAACAAATAAAGTTATTATAATCTGATGAGTCATTAGCATCTAAAGATCCATCATCATCACTATCAACGTTAGCGATTGACCATTTTACAGATAAATACTTAGTCACTTTTGCCCGCTCTTCTAATGGTAAAACAGAATCAAAAAAGATAAGTTCTCTAATATTTCCTGGCCCCCAATGTTGTCCATTACGACTTCCCAAAACAATATTATCTCCAAAATCAACAGTATTTGTTGCAAAGGTGAGATTTCGTTCACCATTTAACCGTGATTTCCATAGATTCAAAGCTGAAGCAACATTATAAATATGAGTAGTTTCAAGATCAGTAGAAGGCAAAAAATTATAATAACTTTGAGACCCAAAGTTCTCAAAAATTCGATCTGCACTACTACTATAAAATTGATCATTAGATGATGCTGTCCATTCATGAAATCCATAATTATCATCTGTTTTATCATCAACATCTAAAACAATAAAAAGTTCACCACTTGATAACGAACTCGCAATTTCTAAAATATTATAATATGACGATCCATCAAACCTAACCATATTAGAAGCATAATCAGGTTGTAATGAAGTAACATTTTGAGACGCATGTCGAAACTGATCTGTTAAATCAAGCCATTCATCCAAATTTCCAGCAGTTAATAATTCATTATTTCTATTTGTTATATTCGAAGCATCCAACCAAACTAACATGTTATCTTCAATATCATCTAAGTCATTAATACCATTAGAAATTTGATCGTTAACGTTCGCAGAAAAATCTTCATTAGTATATTGAGTAGGGTCTACCGGAAAATCATCCCAATAGTCATAAATTCCATCCAAATCACTATCAACTTGTTGTGTTAATCCCCATTTAACAGATAAGTAATATTGTATTTTAAAAAATTCATCATCCGAAAGCACACTATCAAAAATAAGAAATTCAGCTACTTCACCATTAAAGTAACTACTATCCGTAACAGATTTACCTAAAAATGAAGCCGTAATCGTTCCATCACTAACGCTATTAACTGATGTTTTTCGAAAACGATTTGTACCGTTAAAATGTAAATCTGATGTTGATGAATAACGCCTCCCTGAAAACATCATTTCAGCATCTCTTAACAATATAGTAGGTGATACATTAGATGCATCATGTCTAGATGTTGACCCATTACCCCAAAACATTTCTAATCGTGTATCATATGGCGCTAAAATATCAAACGTTCTTGAACTTCCAATTAAATTACTCCAAAGCCGCTGGTCATTATCAGTACTATAAGAATTAAAAATAACAAATATTGTCGATTTATTTCCATCAGCTATAAAATCATGTAATGCCTTATTTGGTTTATGATGCAAATAATCATCATCAAAGCTAACAGCTTTTTTATTATTAAAAGAGGTATACTTTAAAACCGGTTTATCAGCCGACTCAAGCTGAGTAAAATGATAGTTACTTCCACTTAAATCAATCCATGTCGCCATTGTTTCATTATTCGCTGGCGTACGTTCTGAAGCATGCATAAACTCTGCATCTAACCACAACTTTAAATCCGAATGTATTGAATCAATTCCAGTTGCCGGCACCCCTAAAGCAGTCATCTTAGCTGATAATGTATAGGAAGACACATTAGGAGCACTTGTAATCGTTAATAATGGATCATGAGGAAAGTAGTCATCGCCATCCAATACACCATCATCATCCGTGTCAGGGTCAATTGGGTCAGAAGAAATCGCTTCCTCTTCAGCGTCAGTTAATCCATCCGCATCACTATCAACAGTATCAGTTAAACCCCATTTTTGAGATAAATAATATCTAATTCTATACGAATTCTCATCAGAAACCGTACCATCAAAATAGATAATTTCATACATTTCCCCATTAAAAAAATCATTGATAGATGTAGAGTCATAATCAGCACCAAGTAACCACCCTAGTGCATCATCATCATTATAATTGATTAATGCATTAGATATTGTGGAACTCGATAATGTTTGATTAATTCCATTAAGATAAATAGCTACCAAACTATTCGACCCCGATGCTTGAATATCAAATTCTAAAATAACATAGTTATCATTACTAGATGCCAATATAGATGGAGATCCATAAGTAGATGAAGAACTAACTGCAATTCCAATACCACTTGAAGATTGATTAATTAAATAAGGTAAATTATTTCCGGATGCATCTCCTTTCATTAAAAAAGACTGATGTGCCGATACATCACTGTTTACTTCTAATGCCATAAATACTCTAAAAGATGTAGACCCATTCATATCTTCAGGAATAGTGAAATAATCATTTACCCCATCAAATAAAATTCCTGTTTGATATAAAGGCGATTTTGCTGAATCAATTTGAATAGAATGATGTCCATTTCCACTCAAATCTATCCAAGAAGCAATAGTTTCATTACTTGCTGGCGTTGTAAGTCCAGCATGCACAGCAGAAGCATCTAACCAAAGAGCGATATTATCTTCAATATCATTAATACCGGTAGTATCAACATTTTGAGCATTAATACTATTTGATAAATCATAAGAAGCAACATTAGGTTCACTAGTTACTGTCAAATCAGGGTCATGCGGAAAAAAATCATCATTATCATTAACACCATCATTATCGGTATCTGAATCCGCAGGATTAATTCCAAGCGCTTCTTCTTCAGCATCTGTTAATCCATCGTTATCACTATCCATCATAGTTTCAAAACCCCATTTTTTGGATAAATAATAATTTACTTCTGCAATTTCATCCGCAGATAAAGCTTTATCAAAAACAAGAATTTCATTAATATCGCCATTCCAAAACCCATTTGAAACCGGAACAAGGGAAGTATTATTAAGATGCCTATTTCCAACAATAAACCTAACATCTGATTTAACTGGCGCTGTAAAAGAAGCCGAACTAGCAAGAGATCCATTACGGTATACTTTAAAATTATTTGTATCAATAACATCTGTAATGACAAAATCACCAGCCGCCGTTTCAGGAGTCAACCAATGTGATCGAGCCAATCCACTTGAACCATTTAAAAAAGAATTTGCAATACTTTCATTAAAAACAATGCCATCAAAATTATCATCAGACCCTGACTGCTGCGCAATAATANCGGCACCTGCAGAATTCGTACCTGACCAATTCAAGGCATTTATATCAGTCACAAGAAACATTGTAATGGAACTTAAGTCATAATCTGTAGTAGCCAGCATATAATCATTAACACCATCAAATTGAACAATATGTTCATCTGTCGTAGAGTATGTAGGCTGATTAGCACTATTTTGCTGTATAACATGATTTCCATTCCCACTTAAATCTAACCAACTAGTTATTGAACCAGTGCTAGACGGAAATCGATTNCCACTTGAATCTTCNCCATGAACTCGTCTTGNATCCAACCATAGTTTCAAATTTGAATTTAATCCACTCGTATTTGCTTCCGCATCAAACGAAGATGGAATATAATTATANTCNCTTGGATAATCATCATCCCAATCTTCAATCCCATCACCATCACGGTCTATTGAAAAATTACTAACCCCCCATTTTANAGCNAAATACTCTCCGATNGAATCACGTTGAGTATCTGTTAAANCCGTATTAAANACNAAAATTTCAGCGATATGNCCTCTATAANTNNTANCANANNNATAANTAGTTGTATCCGTATAATCCATANTTCTTGCAATACTAATAACATTAGTATTAGTACCAATCGTTGAAAAAGNNGANTTAGTAGAANCTAATGTNCCNTTAATNTAATTACTCGCANCGCTAGTGGTATTATTNTAATTAATTAAATNAANNTCNCCAAAAGGAATTGTCCCAGNAGCTGAATCAGTTCCGTCATTATCANCAATATTAGAATTAAATCGATGATGAATATACCCTANNNGATNNAACCAAAANTGAAAATTTCGATTTGGANGTGCTGCTCTACCAAAAACACCANNCCATTCATNATTCGCANTATCAGCATGAGGCTTCATAACAATAAAAATATCATAAGCATTAATAGATTGAGCTTCTGATGTAGTCGANTTATTATGGAAATTATACGTCCAAGTATCATGACTAATTGTAAAGAAATTATTTCCATTAAAATATAGTCCATCACNTTGTAATGTTGTAGCAGTATTNGCAACAGCATTATTATTATTTCCACTTAAATCATACCAAGTTGAATGCGTCGTATTAGCATCNGCNGTCCAACTTTGNCCATCAGGGTTACTAGCATCTAACCAAATCACTAAATTAGACTCTAAACTATTTACAGCACTACTTTGAACTTCTCCATTAGAAAAAAGTTCCACTTCTGTAGAAAAATCTGGAATAACAACACTATCATATCCCCAAATTTGAAAAGCAGCATTTTGATTNGCGTTTGAACCTGTATGTGTTCTACAACAACCTTCATAATCCCCAGCACTTTTATTATCAAGACCAATTCCTGCACGTGTATCCACAGAGCCTAAATTATTTTCTTGGTTCCCAAAAAATCCCCACCTTACCTGCCTATTTGAACCTATAGTATAAGCAGTATTGGCACTGCCACCTCCTTGAGCATGCCAAACACCATAGCCTTTCCAAGTATTATATGCGGAGGTAGAGTACGCAATTAAATAATTATAAGAATAACCATCATGCAAAGAATGTCTGTTTCCATGAAATATATTGATACCCGTTCCTTGATGAACAGCTACAGGCCCTAAATGTTTAGTATAAGCTGATCCAGAACTCTCATATATTCTTCCATAAACATGAGTAAATTTATTATAATTATATGAATTATATTTTCTGTTATTATCATAATTCGAACTAAAACCCGACCCATTCAGCGTATTAATTGAAGACCAATAAGATGAATTACGTTTAAAAGTCGACGTATCATTTTGCTTACCTTGTATCATGAGAGTGTATTGATTNGCATCAATACCACAAGTTCCTNAATAAGTTGAAGTATCGTCTCCTAAAGGGCTTAAAGTCACAGTCGTTCCAATACTCACACCTCGNTTTACCAAGTCATGACANGAATACCCACCGAACGAATATGTAAATGTATCCGATCTTAACAACCCAGCAAACGTCTCTGAAGAACAGAAAAAAAACATCAAAAAAACAANAAAAAATGTTATTTTTAGCCTATTTATAAATGCAGAAATTTCCTCAAAGCATTTGAGGAAATAAAATCGATTTAGTTCAAAAAAATCATCATATTTCAAGTCTCGTTACCCATCACTCACTCCCCTTGAAATCCAATAAAGCAATACCTAAAAAGTCCGTTCCATCATAATAAAATGAAATAATATCTTTACTCCCAATTCCTTTTGTCAATGGCGGCTCAACACCACCCTGCCATTTCACATTAGCTGGCCATTCAATACTTAAGANATCAATTTCATAGTTAATAATTAAAAGTAACGTAGTTGCACCTTGTGGGTTATCAAAACTAAATTCAATATCCATCGTATTACCTGATATAGAAACTGTTTGTTTTGAAGCTTGTGTCCAATCTATATGTGTTGTATCGGATTCAACTTGTGAATAAATTAAAGTATTTAAAGATACAGTCTCAAAGTTTAATTGGTTTGAATATTCTACATAATTATTATTTGAAACAAAATTATCAACATCATCTTCTGTGATTGGATCAAACGACTCAACTAACTCAGAATTAATTTGACCAATNTAAGATTGAATATTGTTTTCAACTTTTTCATTTGCAGATGCTATATAATCAGTAATATCTGTAAAGGTACCATCTTCATCGTCATCGATTAAAATAGAAGTTGTTTTTAATTCTGCAGACTCTATATCAGAAACTACAGTTAACGATTTTATAGCAAGATCTTCTGAACTATTTTGAAAAGGTTGATTGTATACATTTACCCAATCCACAGAATGAGCTTCACTTGAAATAACAGCATAAGGTGTCGGGCTTATGGGAGCGAACGCATACCAATAAGTAGGTGTTGCTGCAGACGAATCAGATAAAACACGAATCACAAAATTAGGCGAAGAAACATTCATAAAATCATCAGCGTTAATCGGACCAATTTTTAAAGTAGCATTTCCATCTTCATAATAAACGCTATATTCAGATTGGTCCCAAACAGCAGTACAAACATCAACAGGGTCTGGTCCAACGCAAAGTTTGACATATGTCATATAGTTACCATTCAATAATTCCTGATCATTTGAAACATTNATGTTCATATAAATATGATCTTGAATAACTTGTGACACAGCCCCCAATGAAAAGAAACTTAGTACACAAATGAATAGAATCCTTAAAATATTTTTTTTCAAAATTTAACCTCCTAATTCCAATGAAAAATAACTATAGTTATCAAACATATAATGATCTGATTTTTCATAAGAGTAATAAAAACCCAATGCCCCAATGATGATTCCAAAACCAAGAGTAAGGTGATTAGAAGATAAATTTAGATAATTTTGCTGCTTTAATCCCCCCATAATTTCAACAATNTCAAAATAAGATGGATTATAAATTGAACCTAAACTAAATAAAATTTTAGAACCTTCTTGAAAATTAAATTGGAAAAGAATATCTAAATCATCTAAGTTATATTTAATTCCCAAAATAGTATGCATAGGAATTTTTTCAAATGTACTATCATCATAGTTAATAAATTCACTTTTAATAAAATTATGAATTACATAAGATAAGCTAAACTTTTGNAAAGAATAAAAAAATCCAATATCGTAATTGAATCCTTGTCCAGTTAACGTATCAATAGTATTTTGAAAATAACTATAAGAAATCCCTAATTTTAAATTATTCTTCATCGGAAAAGAATAACCAAATTTAAAAAGATCAAAATTAACACCATAGTCCCCATTTGACTCAACATAAGAATTTGATCCTANAATATTAAGATAAGTTTTAGGTATTCCAGAAACGGAACTATTCATGTAACCAATACTAAAATGACCATATTTACTACTTAATCCAACAGCTACATTGGCATAATCTACTTCATTAAATAAAGTTGTTTTGAAAAGCGAAATAGAAAACGAATCCATAAAAGCTAAAGAAGAAGGATTTTCAAATACATTAACTGCAGAGCGACTAAACCCCTCAATATCTCCAATTGCAAGCATTCNTGCAGATGTTCCAACCTGGGAAACATAAAATGCATTTTCTTCTGCATATGTAAAAAAAACGCACGTAAGAAACGTCAAAATTAAAAGTCTTAACATCATGGCCTTACTCCAAATTTACCTTTTCCTACAACCTTATCGTTCGAAACCATGACATAAAAATAAGCNCCTGCTGAAACAAACCCATTAAAATCTGAATAATTGATATCAATAAAGTTATAAGCGTTTGAACCAGAATAATCATTTTGAAGGTTATAATATTTTTTTAAACGAAGTTGCCCCATCATATCGTAAATATATAATTCAATCTGAGCAGCATTCGCCATATAAAAACCCAAATTTATAGGCGTTCCATTTACAAAATCAGATGCAACTACAGGATTAGGGTATATCAAAGCATCAATCGCGGTGATCTCATCAGTTGTTATGTCGATATAAAGTTGTTCAACTAATACAGCAACTTCTTGAACAACATTACTTTCTGCAGAATTAAGAGATAGTTCATTAGAAACACCATGGCTAGCTTTTGTAGCAACATAAGGTTCAACTCTTACAAAACTTGTAAAAGTGTAATCGTTTAAAAGAAATTGCGCATGCAAATAGGATTGAGCAATTAAAAGTACTAGAATAATAAATTTTAAAATACGCACTATACCCCCCCGATTGAAGTATAATTTTGTCCTGCTACTACTATAAACGAGATTTTAAGCAAAAAAGTTGTATTAATGAAATATTTAAGAAAAATAATTAATAAAAACCGCATAATACTACTACCTTTTCCACCAAAATTAATAAGATTTTATTTGACATATTTATATGTACCCAAAAAACAAAAAAATTAAACATGTTTTTAAGTACAAAAATAGAGTCAAAGTAGGTACAAGAAAAAAACAATAAATGTTAAACTTTAAAAAATGAAAAAAACAGTAATTCTTGACGGAAAAAAACGCTATAAAAATCAATATGAAACAATTAATCTAATTATTAGTAATCAAAAGATAATCGGAGTTGGTTATTTACCAGATGATGAAGAATCAAACAAAATAAACGCAAAAAATCATTTACTCGTCCCAAATATAATTAATTTCACACATTTGTTTTCAAAAGAAATAAAAAGGCTCAAAAATAACGGCATATCAAAACTTAATAACGCCGTTTTAAATTGTGAAAACGTAGACTCAAGTCCAAATAATCCTGAATTTATAATACATGAAAACCTAGCGTATGATGAAAACAATAACGAAATCTTAAAAATATATAAAATGAGTCAAAAACCAATACTAACAAAAGTCCAATTTAGCGAGATGAATTTTATAATTGATAAATATAAAAATTCAGAAATAGAATTACACTTCATACTAAATTATTATGACAAAAACATCTTAAATTCAATCGAGTCAAACCCATATAAAAATTTTACATTTGGACTCATAATAGATACTATTCACGAAGAACTATGTGAAAGCATAACAAAGCAAATTTTAGAAAATAAAATTGTATCGATATCAACAATGGATGATAACATACTCATTTCAAATTTATCAGAAATAGCAAAACAAAATTTACCTGAGGTCTTCTACAAATTATATGACGAAAACTTATATAAAATTTTTAAAATAAAAAACAAAAATTTTGCAATGTTATCAAGACCAAATATAAGTGCTATAAAAACCCCACAAAATGACTCAGAAAAAACAACAATACTTACAACAATATCAGATGGAGTTATCATACAATAAAGCTAGCCAACCTTAAATAAAATCAGATATAATAAACATATTCAAAAGGAGAAGGTTATGACATTAAAATATACAGAAGATCATGAATGGATAAAAATTGAAAATAATGTTGGAATTATTGGAATCAGTAAACATGCTGTGGATGAACTTGGTGAAATCGTATTTGTTGAACTTCCTGAACTTGATTCTAACTATAAACAAAAAGAAGAGTTCGGAAGTATTGAATCTGTAAAAACAGTTTCATCATTATATCTTCCAGTGTCAGGAAAAGTAATTGAAACAAATAAAACATTAGAAAATAATCCTGAACTAATCAATAATTCACCAGAAGAAAATGGTTGGATTGTTAAAATAGAAATAGAAAATAATTCAGAAACTGAAAATTTATTATCTGAATCAGACTATCAAACATACTTAGAATCACTCTAAATTTAGCTTTAATAAAAATCAAAAAAAACCGGTCTCAAATAAGACCGGTTTTACTTTTATAAATGAATTGTAATTAAACTGTAACTTTTTCTAACGCTTTTTTTACAGTAACGCCAATTTCAGCTGGTGAATCAACTACGTAGACACCACATGATGACAATACTTTTTTCTTTGCCTCTGCAGATTCATCAGCTCCAGAAACTATAGCTCCAGCATGTCCCATTCGTCTACCAGGAGGTGCTGTTTGACCAGCAATAAATGAAATGACAGGCTTTTTAATATTATTATCTCTAATAAATTCAGCAGCCTCAATTTCCATAGAACCACCAATTTCACCAATCATTACAATCGCATCTGTTTCGTCATCTTGATTAAACATCTCAACCAATTCAGCCATTTTTGTTCCAATAATTGGATCACCACCAATTCCAACACAAGTAGATTGTCCCAAACCTACCCCACATAATTGATGAACAGCTTCATATGTTAGCGTACCTGATTTAGATATCACTCCAATCCGTCCTTTTTGTGCAATAAAACCAGGCATAATACCAACTTTAGCACCCTCAGGTGTTAATAAGCCCGGACAATTTGGACCAATCAATCTAGAATTAGTATTATTTTTGACAAAATTAAATGCCTTTGCCATATCATTGACTGGAATACCTTCTGTAATACAAACAATAACTTCAATTCCAGCATCAGCAGCTTCTATTATCGCATCAGCAGCAAATGGAGGAGGAACAAATATTAGTGAAACATTTGCACCAACTTTTTCTCTTGCTTCCGAACAAGTATTAAAAACAGGAACTTTTCCATCAAGAGCAGTCTGACCACCTTTTCCAGGAGTAACTCCACCAACAACATTTCCACCATATTCTAAACATTGTCCAGCATGGAAAGAACCTTCCGAACCTGTAATACCTTGCACAATAATTTTTGAATCTTTATCAACTAATATAGCCATAATTAACCTCCAACTGCCTCTACAACTTTTACAGATGCTTCTTCTAATGTAGCTGCGGGTATGATTGAAACACCAGATTCTTCTAATAACTTAATAGCGATATCAGCATTTGTACCAGCAAGTCTAACAACAACAGGTACATTTAAATCAAGTTCACTAACAGCCTGAATAATACCATTAGCAACACGATCACATCGTACAATTCCGCCAAAAATATTAATTAAAACAGCTTTAACATTCTTATCAGACAGAATAATTCTAAAACCATTTTTAACAGTTTCAACATTAGCACCACCACCAACATCTAAAAAGTTTGCAGGTTCTCCACCTTTTAATTTAATAATATCCATAGTCGCCATTGCTAATCCAGCTCCGTTAACCATGCAACCAACATTTCCATCTAATTTAATATAATTTAAATTAAATTTATCAGCCTCAACTTCAGTTGGATCCTCTTCATATACATCTCTCATCTCAAGAATATCTTTTTGGCGATACATTGCGTTTGAATCAAAATTAAATTTAGCATCCAATGCAAGGATATTTCCTTGATCAGTTAAAACTAAAGGATTAATTTCAGCTATTGAAGCATCTGTTTCGACATAAGATCTATATAAACCCATCAAAGCCTTAACAGCTTGTTTAAATTGGTCACCTTCAAAACCTAAAGAAAATGCTAAAAATCGTGCTTGGTAACCTTGAAAACCTAATAAAGGATCTACCCAAACTCGAGTAATTTTTTCTGGTGATTTCTCAGCAACCTCTTCAATATCCATTCCACCTTCAGTGGATACCATAATAACGTTTTTTGATTTTGATCTATCTAATGTTATAGCAACATAATATTCCTTATTAATATCAATGGCTTGACCCACCATAATTTTTCTAACAAGTTGACCTTCTTCTCCAGTTTGTGGTGTAACCAATGTCATACCCAATATGTTTTTTCCATTTTGAAGAGCAGAAGCTTTATCAGGACAAAACTTTACTCCACCACCCTTTCCTCGACCTCCAGCGTGTATTTGGGCTTTAATAACATATTGTGAACAATTAAAGTCGTTTGAGACTTGATCAATTGCTGAATCAAGATCATCAACAGAATCAATAATTATTCCGTCTTGTATCGGCACTCCATATTTTTTTAATATTTTTTTTGCTTGATATTCGTGAATTTTCATAATGATAGAATATATCAATTTTTTAAATTGATGTACATGTTTTTTTTTTTTTAGTTATATGTTAATGAACCCTAGCNGCAACAATACTTGTTAGCTTTTTTAGTGCTTTAATATATTTATTTGGCTCAAATGAATCTAGCTCAATAAAAGCTGTTTTAACATATTCATTTTTTATTTCATTACATTGATCAGTAAATGTTTTGGAAGCTGTTTTAGATTTCAATAAATTTACAAAGTTTTCTTTATTACTTTTATCAAAATTTAAAAAAACATTTTTTTCATCATCAGTAGACAAATCTAAAATAAATTTAAAAGGAAGCGTATAGGTCCCCTTAGTTAAATCTTGAAACTGCTCCTTTTTAAGTAATCCATTAGAGTCTTTCAGATCTAAGTAATCATCTGTAAATTGAAACAATTGACCTAACTGAAAAGCAAACTTTCTAACGGATTCAACCTCATGTTGTGAGCAATTTGCTATTGATGACGCACACAAACTTGAAGAAATAAATAAATCAGCNGTTTTTGCAGAAATAATAGACAAATATTTTTCTTCATCAAATGTATTAGAATTACGATTATCAAGTTGAATTAATTCACCATTACACATCGAAAAAACAGCATTACTTAAATAAGAAAGAATATCTAAAGAACCAACATCAGCAATTAGNTTTAATGCAACTGAATAAAGATATACCCCTAAGACAACAGCAACCTCATTGCCCCATTTTTTATTAATTGTTTTTTTCATCCTACGAACTTCACCATCATCAATAACATCATCATGAACCAAACTTGCCATGTGAATAATCTCAATAGCTGCAGAAACAGTTAAAATTTTATTTATTTGTTTTTTTGATGGTTCCGGAGTTAAAGAATAAAAAACCAGTAACGTTAATATAGGGCGAAGCATTTTACCCTTAGCATTTAATAAATAATCAATTAACTCTTTAGCAAATTGATTTTTATTATTTTCTAAAGATTTTTTTATAATATCTTCTACATCTTTAAGGTCATTTTTAATTATTGATATAACATCGATTAACATAACATAACCACATTCAATTTAAATTTTCATAAATAAAATCAACATCAACATATTTTTCAAATATAGATTGTATTTTTTCAATTTTATCAGACTCTTTATGCCCAATTTTAAAAATCATATTATTAATTTTTGTGGCTATCGTAAATGAATCTTCTTTAACTAAAATAAGTGGTATATGCGCACGTTTAATAATATTAAGAACTCTTTCATGAGGCATTTTACCTCCAGTTAAAACTATTGCAGAAATATAATATACAATCTCAGAATCCAACATATTCCCGCATAAAGCTGCCATAATTAAACCCTCACGAGTTGAAGGAACAATGAATAAAGAGTTGGGTGTTAAGGAACTTAAAACATCATGAGGAACTGAATCTCCAATAACACATTTTTCAATTATACTTTGTTGACCTAGTTTATCAGATAAGAGTTCGCCTCCAATCTTATTAAACACAGATTCAACAGTTGGAAAATTTAAAGTATTAACAAAAGGAATGCAGCCAAGTAATTTCAAATTATGCCTNTCCAGTGATTTTTTTACATAAGTAGAAATTTTNTCGTATTTTTCTTGTTGAACTTTATTAATNATTACACCTAAAATCTCAACTCCTAACTTATCAAAAACAGACTTATTTAANATAATTTCATCAATAGATTTACCAATTCCTCCCAAAGANACCAATATAACTTTAGAATTAAATAATTTTGCAACATCTGCATTAGACAAATCAAAAACAGACCCTACNCCTGCATGACCGGTGCCTTCTATNAANAANAAATCATTTTCTTGAAGTAAGTGTGAATGNGATTCANTTAATGTTTTTCTTAAAACATCATTTTCAGGNTTATCNAAATACGATGTTGTAAATCCNTTNGGAACAGCTATAGGACTCATATCTTCATAAGAGTCTTTTAAATCATAAACTCGCTGAAATAAAATNGCATCCTTATCNACTTTTTTATCATCAATAATNTGATATTGTTGACCAACAGGCTTCATNTAAGCAACCTTTTCAAAACGCTTTGTCATAGAATAAAACAACCCAACGGATGCCATTGTCTTNCCATCATTTTGTCGTGTAGCTGCAACNTAAATTTGTTTGATATCTTTTTTCATTAAGTCAAATTTTAACATAATGAGAAGTTAGATTAAATCAAATAATTTTTGGTATTTAAATTCTAAAATAGATTACATATAATAAGATTATGATATTTAACAAAAAAAGATTTTTNACATTATTTTTAATGGTAAGTTTATNTTTAATATTGTCNTGTAGCCCAAAAGATGAAGTTGTTAAAGATTTGGTTAGTCTTAATCAAAACCATACCGAATATATTGAAAATATTGATAGCAAAAAAAATTATATGCCCTGGCATCACCAAAAAATTATNTTTCAAAATTATAAAAGNATATTTTTTTCACCATGGAGAAAAACAAGATCAAATATNACAAAGAAAAAAATTTATAATGAATTTGAAAGAATTAATTCTAAAACAAGATTTGGTGAAAACAAAGTACCCATTGATAAAGNTTGGTTTTCNAAAATCAAACAAAACTTAGATGCTGAAAAATTTCCAAATTTTAAAAAATATGGAATTACGATAGCTAATAGTAATCTTAGAATATTACCTACTCAAAAACCTATATTTTCAGGTTTCACTGATGATTCAAATGGATTTCCTTTCGATATCATCCAAAACTCAACAATACCAGCTAATACNCCTATNTANATNTCTCACATATCAAAAAATAAAGAATGGGTATTAGTTGAGTCCTCTTACGCTCATGGATGGGTAAAAATAAGAGATATAGCCTATGCTGGGCCTAAATTCAGAAAAAGATTTAAAAATCATAATTCATTTGTAGCTGTTACTGAAGATGACTTTCCTGTAAGAACATTTTCAGGGGACCATTTATATAATGGGTTTATTGGAATGGTATTTCCACTTCTAAAAGAAAGTAAACGTAATTATCACATTTTAACAGCAGCTGCNACTACAACAAAATATGCATACTCAAAAGAATCTGTCATATCAAAAGCACATGCAAGACGAATGCCAGTACCCCTTAATATTGAAAATGTATCAAGTATTTGTGGTAAACTTACCAATAAACCATACGGTTGGGGCGGTCTTTACAATAATCGTGACTGCTCAGCGATGATAAAAGATATTTACACACCATTTGGAATTTGGTTACCAAGAAATTCAACATCACAAGCGAAAAACGGCGGATTATTTTTTGATTTATCCAATCTTGAAGCAGAATCAAAAGAAGAGTTTATTTTAAATAATGCAGTACCTTACCTAACACTATTATGGTTCCCAGGACATATTATGCTTTATATTGGTGAAAAAGATGAAGATCCAATTGTGTTCCATAATATTTGGGGAATCAGAACAAATGATGAGAGAAAAAGAAAAATTATTGGAAAATCAGTTATCACAACATTACAACCGGGTGAAGGTATTGAAAATGCAGATGAAACGGCTGACTTTTTAGAAAGAATTAAAGCAATGACGTTAATATCACCAAGGTATTATTAAGTTAAGGTTTCTTTGNTGGCAAAAAGACTTTAAANGTAGTTCCTATACCTTCTTCTGATTCAACATCAATCTTTCCATTGTGTAATGATAACGTATTAAATACAATNGATAACCCAAGNCCAACATTACCATATTTAGACGAATAAAACGGATCAAAAATTTGTTTNATTTTTTGCTTAGAAATGCCTTTCCCATCATCTTCAACAAANACACATATNCCTTCTTGTAAAACGTGATCTTTATCATAATAAGATGCTTCAGAAGCCATAATTTTAATCAACCCATTTTTATCAATAGCTTGAATGGCATTTAAGACTAAATTAATAAAAACCTGATAAATACTATTTTCATCAATATAGACATTCTTAACGTCAGAAGAAGCCAANGATATTTCAATATGTCTTTTTTTACATTCGGCTTTCGAAACATCCTTAACAACATCTAATAAATGTTTAATAGATACAAATTTCTTTATGTTCGAAACAGGGTTACCATAACGCAACATATTAGTGGAAATAGATTTTAATCTTAAAACAGAATCTTTAACTATATTCAAATACTTCAATACCTTNTCTTTATCATCAATATTATCGATAGTAAGTTCAGTTCCAGATAATATCATAGCCATTGGATTTCGAATCTCATGAGCNATCCCTCGGGTTAACACAGCATATGCNGACTGAGCAGANGCCTTTTGAGCAATCTCAAGGCTTTTTCTCTTTTCATCTTCTGCAACTTGTATCTGCGAAACTTGTTCACTAACTCTTTCTTCTAAATTTTGAATTAAAGCTTGATTTTGATCAAGCAACATAACATTTTGAATAGCTACAGCCGCTATCGAAAAGAAATTATCAAGAAATTCAAACTGACTTGAAGTAAAAAATTCAAATGAATCATTTTCAGAATATAAAATCCCAATTAATTTATCTTTTGTCTGAATAGGAAAAACAGAAACAAAATTAGGCTTACATAAATTAAAATATTTATCATCTTTTAATTCATCAGTAAGATATGGTTTTTTAATCATTAAACGTTCACGAATATTTGTATAAGTTGTTAGAAATACTGAAGGAAATTTTTCGTTCTTATTAAACTCAACTTTTTTATCATAAAAAGTAATTTTAGAGGCATTTATTTCTGAGTTTAAAACTAATTTATCATTTTCGTATAAAAATAGTTTAAAATCATTATTACCAGTAAACTCACTACAAAACGTAAGTAAAGAATTAATTAATTGAGGCAATTCTTTTTGATTAGAAAAATTTAAATACACCTTTGAAAAAGTATCCGTTAATAATTTATTTACATCAGAAGACTTTATATCGTATAAAAAGTTTAATAACATAACATTTTGTTTTTCTTTGATTAAATCGGACTTCCAAACTAACCCCAAATGTTCATAAGAAGTTAGCGCCTTATAATAATCAAATCTCATATATTCCGTTAAATTTAATTGAGATAAAACAGTTGCTCTAAATTCAGATGCCATAGCTAAATCAATAAAGTTATTAGCTTTAGTTGCAAGCGTAATTGCTTTATCAAAATAAGTTAGACTCTTTTCATATTGTTTTTCAAAAGCCAACTGATTACCCTTAGTTATAAAATATCTTGCATGATAATTAAGTTCGTTTAAATCTAATAATTTTTCAATAATTTTAAGTTGTTTTTTTAAATTTGAACTATTTTTATTAAGCAAAAACTTAGAATTAATTAATATAAATACAATTAATAAATAATATTGAACATTAAATGTGGGTGTAAAAATCATTAATAACTTTGCTTCTTTTTCTAAAATAGCTGCATATTTATTATTTATAAATAACAATAATGTTTCCACAAGAATTAAAAAACCATAAACGACATTTTTTTCATGAGACTGCGTAAAATAAGAATATTTTTCTATGTTAAAGTTCGAGCGATTAGCCTCTTCT
>NZFK01000030.1 GCA_002690645.1 Rickettsiales bacterium | reverse complement strand
AAGCAAGCAAGCAAAGCGATGCGAAGCGAGCACCCAAGGCGANGCGAAGCAAGCAAACAAACAATAAAAGTATTGAGCGTTTTAGATGGNCAATATGTGAAATTTCTCGCAAAGGGCACATAATGCAAATTATGTAACCGGAGCGAAAATTTTACAGATTGGATATATAAAACGTGAAATGGGGTGAACGATGGGACTTGAACCCACGACAACCGGAACCACAATCCGGGGCTCTACCAACTGAGCTACGTCCACCACAGTGAGCGATTAATTTTAGACGATCTAATAGTGTTTTTCAAGAAATAGAAGAATTAAAATTAGCGAATAACTGTAAGTTTACCATTAAGACGTTCTCCTGCACTTTCNATGACATAAAGATATATTCCTGAAAAAACAGGANTCCCAAAGGTATTATTTCCATCCCAGACCCAAGACGTTGAAGTTGTTGNCTCAATAACCAATTCACCTGACAAAGTGTATATTTTAATAGTCGTATCATCAGTTAATTGATCAAAAGTAATTCCAGTAGAGTCTCCAGTTAAATCNTGTGAATCATTTGGACTCCAAGGATTAGGATAAACTCGAAACGATTCTAGATTTTTTTGAAAAACATTTAATTCAGCTAAAGAATAAATACCTGTTTGATCAATACTAATTGAAANCATTGAATTATGTGTATCAATGACAATAGGTCTAGGTACTTGCACCCATTTTTCTTGCTCATTATCTAACCTTAATACAACTAAATCATCCACATCATAATCATAAGCATCAGGGTATTCAAATTTAGCTTTAACTTTATATTCACTTAATTCTAAGTCCTCAACCTGATCCCCCATCAAATCTTTAGCATAAATTTTATAAATCTTTTTTCTCAAACTTTCAGGGATAGAAATATCACTATCCTCGATTGAAATATAAGATAAATCTAAATCATTATTAACAGACATCTTTGGCGTATATAAACCATAAGGACCACTAGATGAAGGGTAATATTCTTCTAAAAATAAATCTTTAATTGAATCTGGCAAATAAGCATAAGTTAAAGCAATGCTACTACCTATTTGATCCACTTCAGATATTGGTAAAGAAATATCAGACAATGCAGAATAATAAGAATAATACGAGTAATCCCATAATGAGACATAACTTGCGTTATAAATTTCATCAATAAATAAAACATTTACGTTTGTTGAATCTGGAGAAAAATTTGGATCATTATAAAACCAATGCCCAGAATCATTTGTATTGACAGGGTTATCATTTACAAANACAGTTACCCCTTCTTCTACGTTTCCATATACTTGTAATTGCCAATATGAAAAAGACCCAACCGTNANATTTTCTATAGCTGCTAAAGTAATGACATCTGTATTCGGAGGATCAGAATGAATGTTAATTGTTACTTGTTCTTCGTATACATTATATAAATCATCATAAACCCTTAATGTCATATCGTTAACACCATCAACTAAAGTAGCGGAAGATGTTTGAAAAGAAATATTTTCTGTTGTTCCAAGAGCCACATTCGATCCACTAGTTAGTAAGTTTCCAGACGCATTTAAAAGTTGATAACTAGACATTAGTCTATCTGAGCTTATATCAAATGAAACTGTTGTAAATTCGCCTACATGTGATGAAGAAAACCCAAAATCTANCATCGTTTGTTCATTTTCTATAATACTGTACATCTCTTTATTTAATGNAGAACGATTAACCGAGGGTGGCCCGATTACAAATTCGATATCTACGTAAGTAGTTTGATCAGCAATATTTCCACTTCGGTCTACTGTNTATAGGTAACCACTTTCCTTATCAGGAAAAATAGGTAAAGTGAATGTAGTACTATCGGTGTAACCCACAATTTGAGAGACGTTTGTAGAGACACCATCATCTACATCAACTAATCCAGAATAATAAATTGCAGCTTCTGCTTCTTTTGACCCTGACAACAAAATATAATTACTAGAAACCCGTGCTGTGTAATTAGTAAGTACTTGTCCAAACAAATCAAACCCATAAGGCGGAGTCTCATCTTCAGTTATGGTGAAAGTATTCAATGTTGTCGTATTTGTAGCTAAATCTTCTAGTACAACCTGATAGTATGTTCTNCCAGATGGGTATGTTAATTCATATTGCCATTGNGTTTCATTGGTAAACTCTACGATAATTCTAGAGTCAGTAACAACAACATCATATCCCAAATCCTCATCGTATAAAGTATTTTCAGAATAGAGTAATATTTGATAAAAATATCTATCATCTGTATCTTCTGGTTTAGCTCCATACAAAATACGACTATTTCCCGCATCTTCAATGACAGCATTAATCCCAATTTCAGATACAGATAAATATTCTTCGACAACATTAAAACTTGGCGAAATAAAATCAACATTAAACATACTAAACCANCCAGGGTCACCCGTATCGTAATAATAAGTNGTNTTNTCATTGGCAAACAAATTCCCTGTCCAAATTCTCCAAAAATAAGCACCATGTGTAAATCCNGAAATAATTTCTTCTAAATTAATTTGATCAAAACCAGAAAACCANCCCGAATCATAAAATTTCTGACTATCAAGAGTCATAGTATCCATTGCNATAGTTTCAAATTTATCNGTTTGCCAAATACCTANTCTGTANACAATTTCATCATCTACATTTTGATCTGAAACAGCTCCCCAAGTCACCGTTACATTCCCTGTATTAGTATAAAAATTTAAAGTAGGTGAAAATGAACTTAATGTTTGATCAATATTATTAGGTAAAATATTGACTACGAAAGCATCTGTNTGNACAGTTCCTAAAAGATCACTATCGTTAGGCTGTACCTCAACAGTTACAGTTTTTCCTTGATACGAAGGTATAACNGTAAAAAAATTCGTACTACTGGTAGAGTCTATTTCTGATTGAATTAAATTTCCATCAACGTACCAATGATAATCATATAATATTGAGTTTGTTTGATATTCTACNCCACCAAAATCTTCTCCAACTATTGACGCATCATATTCGTTTCCAAGTTCCGAATTAACTTGACCATTTTCAACACCAATATCTCTAAATCCAACGGCTCTAACTTTAAAGGTATCTTCAGAAACAGCAAAATGCTCAAACCCTGTAACAGTAGAATTAATTGAGACTCCATCCAAGCTAGGGGCATCATTCACAGGGCTTAATTCCAAAACAAATGAATGCTGAACAGTTAAAGGGTTAGGCGTGTAAGGTTGAAAATTTATATTTTCATCTGTATCAGTTAAGGTCAGTCCAACAGTCATTTTTCCAAAACCATCTTGAACAGTTTGGAAAGATATTTGATTCAAATTAGGGTCATAAGTATGAGTAACAAAATTACTATCCAAATCCAATTCCCATTTCAAATCTAATCCTGTATCCTCAATATCTTGTTTATAAGNAGATAAATCCAATACCCAAAGCCCATAATCTTCTTGTTGGATTTGGTCTGGTATATCAAGAGGAACAGGTGCATCATTAACAGGTGNCCAAACAACAGTAAAATCATGTGTGACAGATAATGGTTGAGCGGTATATCCACCATATTCAGTTCCAGGNGGAAAAACNCCTTCAGCAACCGTATCAGTATCAGTTAAACGAACAACAAAATTAATANTCCCATAAAANTTTTCTTCTGCGTTAAATGTAAATGTATCTGAATTAGATAAACTAGTGTCTAACGTAACAATATCCGATAACGACTCAACNGTCCAATTTAATAGATGATTATAAGTTGGTGCTACATCTTCAAGAAAAACATCATCTTCAAANTNAGTTAATGTNACTTGAATTGCATTATCTTCATTAGATATTTCTANAGATTGTATAACATCCGCTATTATTGGTGGGTCATTNACAGGCCAAATTCGNACCACCATATCCTGTTGCGAAAATAATCCTCCAGGGTCTTGAACATTAATTGAAACCACTTTATCTCCATAAAAATTTAAAGAAGGTGNAAAAACAATTTGATGTTCTGAGCTTGCNTCTGAAATATCAACATTTAAAAAAGTAGATTCATAAGATTTNGCATCTGATTGAATATTTCCCAACAAATNATAATCATTATTTAAAACAGTAAANACAAGATCTTCTTTATCGTTATCGACATCTAANACATAATCATCCAANGTTAATGGGTTAGAAATTGTATCTTCATTGAATCTTATNTTATAGATAATATCATTATAAGAATCATANGAAATTGAATCGCCTATATCGGCAATAAATACTGGAACATCATTAATTGCTTGAACATTAACTTGAANTTGNTTGGAAGTAAAGTTTCCTTGCTGATCAAATAATGTTATATCAACAAAAGCGGGATGATCTAATCCAAAAACATTACCATCAGCTGTTGAAAAGGTATTTCGATGTTGTCCTGGGANAAGNTCCACTTGCTGTTCATTATTCACTTCATTTATTGCTTCTAATAAAACATCCGACGCTTTTGTAGGATCATCAGTTGTTGATATCAATTCTGCATCCCAAGTCAATCCTATATGAGAAGAATAATTATCTAATTCAAATTCTGATGGATCATAAATAACTGTNATATCTTCTGTTGCATAAATATCAGTAAANGTAGAAGCTATTTCAGGAGCTGTTCTATCAGGCGTAAAGGCAACATTTGAATACTGAAAAAAATTATTACCAACATGATCTGTACCTTTCACTTTTATTCTAAAATATGAACTATCNGGTAAAGAATTTTTACTCCATGTTTCAGCCAAAAGATTATCTTGATCAAAGTTCCAATCATCTTCAATATTTAAAGTCCATTTAAAATTAAAATAATTTAATAAATCAGTTCTATCATCAACTGATAACGGATCNGAAAAAACAACAAACTCAGCTAATCTAAAATTAGAAAAAGTTGATGCTTGGTTCAGTCCAATACTTAATTTACCTTCAGTAGTACTTACTAAAGTATCTTCAAGAATTTCCCAACCTGAATCTCTATGAATAACAAAATATAAATAATATGTTGTATTAGCTTCAAANTTTTCAGAAGAACGTAAAACATCATCAAANTGATCAAACTCAATAACATCAAAAGATACATAATTATCTGAAACTAATGTAGGNGAAAAATTTGAGTTAGATTGAAGAAAATGATTCCCTGTAAAACTTTTATCGGCCAATAAAGTAACTTTATCCGTATTAATTAAATCAACAGAAAATAAATCCGCAACATCAAGCCAAAGNTATAAACCATCAATATCCTTAATTTCAAAATCAACATATTGATAGCTTATATTATGAGATACTTGAGTATCAAAATTATCATCTGAGTCCCAAATTAAACTTAAATTACCCAATTCGCTATTTAATTCTTGTCCTANAGTACTTAANACAATATCTTCAATTGTTGGTGATTGATCATCTAACAAAAAGGAATCATTTACAGCTGTTGTATTTCCTGCCGAATCTTGAACAACAATTTCAAATTTGTAATAGCCATCATCCTCAAAGTCAGAGCTACTATTTAAACCATCCCATACTTGATTAAATTGATTTAAAGTTAAATCATGAAAAACTGNCCCATTAAAAAATTGACGAACCAGTTGATCTTGATCATCAAAAACATTAACAAAGTAATTATCTAAAAATGTTTCTTCAACATCAAAAAAAGTTGTTATTGTATCCGCAATTCCGATAGAAGATGCATTAGATGGAGAAAATTTATTATTACTCAAGAAAAACTCATCAAAAACAGGGTACAAATTATCAACAACAACATTCCTAGTAGCTTGATACCATTTACTCCATGTAAGACCATCAAAAACTCTAGAATTAAAAGTAACATAAACTTCTTGATCGGTAAGATTTTCTAGAGAATCCCAAACAATCATCCATCCACTATCTAAAAAATCATTGTCTATTCGATTGCTAAATTGATACACATTACTTAACGATCGAGCTTCAAATTCTACTTCTAAATTAGTCAATCCTAAAACCGTTGCATTAATAGTAACATCTTCACGTTCAAAGTCTTCTNAAAATCCATCAACTTGAGTAATAACAGAACTAAAGTGATTTCCATTAACNACTTGTAAGTCATTTTTTACAGTTACACTGTGAAACACTGGACCAACAGACTGATAAACTGCGTTTTTTCCTTGAATCTCAGAAGGCCCTCCCCCAGAATCAATAACAGATTGAAGTTGATACCCAGTATTTGCAAAAATAAAATGAGCATTAAAAATTAGTATAAAAACAATGTATAAGTTACATAGTTTATTAATAATCTTAATTAATTCAACGAAGTATCGCTTCATAAAATTACCCCTAAAGTTTTAACCCCACTCCAATGCGATAGACGTCATTAAAATTTTCTTCAATTCGATATGAAAAATCGATAACTAATGGGTCTAAATTCAATCCAACACCGAAAGATACACCCATCAAATCTGTTATATTTTGATATCCAAAACGTAATTGCAAATAATCATGAAGCTTCATATCTAAACCGAAAGAATAAAACCATTCTTTTAAATCTTCATAAATAAAATCAGAGGTAATAACCAAATTACTTTCAAATATATGTGGTTTNTACANCAAACCTAATCTCAGTTTAGATAATAAATCCGATTCATCTTGAATAAATTTAACACTATTTAAAGAAATATTATTTACTGCTCCTCCTATACAAAAATTATTGCTAAAAAGATATTGAAAACCTAAATCNATNGATTGCTGAGCTGCTTGATTACCGTCTAAAATTTCAATTGCATGTTTAAAACTAGTACCAAGAATTAACGAATTAAATTTTACNGAATAAAATAACTGGGTTAACGAACTTTCATTTGTAACAAGATCAGAAGAAGTTCCTGTTTTATTAGTCACTGTTGTTCGAATATGACTACCTAAATCAAATACACTATACCCAATACCTAAGGTACCTACAGATATTGTTTTAATTAAAGAAATATTTTTAAATTCAATATCATCAAAATAATCAAGATATTGAGAATACAAATGAGTAGAATCAACGTGAGAAACGGATGCAGGATTTACATAAGCTCCATCAAAAGTTTGCAATGCCGAAACTGCTCCACCAAGAGAATCTGATTTTGAAGTAGACACAAGATTTACAAAATCCATTGCCCCTGTACCTACTAAAGAAGTTGTTCCAGATAATGGTAAAGATAATGATAAAAAAATTATAAAAGTTAGAAAAAAATTTCGAACTAAAATAAGTATATCTCCCACATAATTTTTGTACTTAAATATATATACCCACTTTTAGCCATTTTCTAACATCGAAATATTCTATTTTGTTCATAAAAACAAATAAATTANAGTTGAAATTCTATCGGTAGCAAGTAAAGTAAAAAAAAGCTAAAATACAAGAATGATATTTAATAGCAAACAAAAAATTTTTAATTCTTTAAAAAAAGGACTTAAATCAATATCAAAAATACTTTTTTCTTTTATTTTTTCAATAGAAACAACTGAAACAAAATCAAAAAGTTGGCTTCAAAAAAACATTGGAAATATTNTAAGTACAATTNTAATAGTCTTAGTAAGTACAATTCTANCAAGTATTAATTCTGTAAAAGCGCAAGAAAAGTTAATTTTAAAAAAGATAATACATATTGAAGACCTTTTAANAAGTGAACACCAAATTTATACAAGAAAAATAAAAGAAAATAAAAATATAAATGCCAATTACTTTAAACTATTGAATACGATATCTTTTTCAAAAAAAGATCTTAATTCAAGTAATATCTTCGAAAAAACAAAAAAATGGAAAACAGTTTTAAATTATTATTTAGAAAATGAAAATGTTTATAAAGAAAATTCAACCTTTATGAANAAAGATATTACTAGAAAAAAAAATAAACTAGAATCAGCAATATTTCGCTATAACAAAGAAGTCGATTTACTCAATCAATGGCTCGTAAAATTCCCTAACAGACAACTAAAATCGTTTCTAAAGGTAAAAAACCACAAATTATTTGACATTGACATAAACATAAATAACTATAAAACATATGAGTAACATATCATCTATTGGTTTTGTTGGTTTTGGTAACATGGCAACAGCTATATTCGAAGGAATTAAACAAAGTAACATTAAAATTCCAAAAATTTATGCATTTAGAAAAAGTGAAAAAATATTACCAAAATCAGTGTACAAATTAAATTTAGACAATTTACTTAAAACAGCTGACGTTATAATTTTAGCTATTAAACCTCAGCAATTAAATGAAATAGCGGCACATTTCAAGGAAGTCGATTTATCTAAAAAATGTATTATTAGTATAATGGCAGGAACAAAAATTAAAACATTAACTAATTTAAATAAAAAGCTTAATAATATTATTCGCGTCATGCCAAATACAGCGGCAAGTATTCAAGAAAGTGTATCCATCATATCAGTAAAAAAAGGAACAAATAAAGAATTTATTACATTTACCGAATCTATTTTCGAATCAATCGGCTCAATACAAAAAGTTGATGAAGAACAAATGAATTTTGCAACGGCAATGTTTGGTAGTGGTCCAGCTTTTATTTATAAAATCATGGAAGATTTAATTAATATTTGCAATCAAAACAAAATCAATAAAAAAAATAGCGAGCTATTAATCAAACAATTATTTTTTGGAACATCAAAATTAGCCCAAGCTTCTAATAAACCTATCCAAACATTAATCAAAGAAATATGTTCTCCAAATGGTACAACTGAGGCAGGCTTAAAAAAATTAAAGGAACTTAATCTAGATATATCTATGGCTCAAATAATAGATTCTGCTGAAAATAGAGCAAAAAAATTGTCAAATGAATAAAAAATTCGTAAAATTTAATCATGGAATTTAGCGTTTACAGATTATTATATGACGTATTAGACATTTTTTTTCAAAGTGCCTATTTAATTTTAATGATAAGAGTCCTATTATCATGGGTACCACACGATAGATATCATCCAATCGTAAATATTATTTATAAATGTTCAGACCCTATTCTATCTCCTTTTCAAAATATTGTTCCCGCATGGAAACTAGGTATTGATTTATCACCTCTTTTTGCTTTCATTGCTTTAGGAATTTTAAAAAAGTTTTTATTTATGGTGTTGTTTTAAAACATCATGAAAAAAAAGTTAGTATATATACTACCCACAAATTTTAATCACGAAGGAATTAAAATTAAGGTTCTTGGCCAACTAAGTTTTTTTAACAAAGAATTTAAAACAAAGCTCATTAAATTAAATTACAAAAAAAATGAATTTATTTTGATTAGTTTAATTAAAACACTAATTTTTGAAATAAAAAGCATTTCTCATTTACTTATATTCAAGCATTTTTTCATTCGATATAACCCCAAATCCTTTTTAATAAATTTCACTATATTATTTTTTTCTTACATCAAAAAAATAACGATTGAACATAATCTAAAAATGGAAGACGAGTTAAAAGCAATGAATAGACCACTAGAATTACTTTTACATAAAATAACATTAAGAGTGTTTAAATTTTCAAAAGCACAACATTTATGTGTCAACTTGGAATTAAAACAAGCTTTATTAGACAAAGGATTTAATTCAAAGCAATTAATCTATCACCAAAATGGTTATCTTACTCCAAAAATAACTCCATCTAATCTAGAAGAGAAGACTATTTTGAATATTAAAAAGTTAAAGAAAAGCTATTCCAAAACCGCTATTTTTGTTGGAAGTGGCCGTCCATGGCATGGTTTAGACTTAATTTTAAGTTTATTTCTTAAAAAAATAGAATGTGGAATTATAGTGATTGGTCCATATAATGAAATAAAATCAAAACAATTACTTTTCATTCCTCATGCAAATAGTTCTACCATATCAGAAATAAGTAACTATTGTGATTTTGGGATTTCAAATTTCAACTGGGAACAAATTAACATAACAGAAGGCAGTCCCCTAAAAAGTAGGCAATACCTATGTAACGGCTTACCCATCTTAACCAATTATAAAGACTCCGCAGAAGAATACCCTAGCTTAAAACCGTTCATATTTAATTTAAAAGAAAATTCTAACGCGATAACAGATATTTTAAATACATCTTATAGTAAAAATAATATTAAAAAAGTTGCCCAAAAAGAATTAAGTTGGGATAATACTTACATTAATCTTAGATTATAAACTTCACTCATTAATAAACAATACTTTACCAAATTTATTACTATCAAAATAAGCTTTATACGCATCTTTAAATTGAGCTAATGAAAACGACTTATATATAGGTATTTGACATGATTCAAGATTAATAAGTTTAAAGAAATCATGATATGCATTAATAATGTCACTTCTAGATTGCTCCATTACCCACTTTGTACGGTTAAAACCAGTTAAAGTAATATTTCTAAAAATAAATAATGAATTCCCTAAAGTAATTGGCTCCTTAGCCATTGCCCCATATGTCACCATTGTACCGTAATCTGTTAAAGTTTTAGCACATTCCTTAGCAGAGCTACCCCCAACTGCATTTAGTGCAAGCTTAATTTGTCCTTTTTGTTCGACTAAAGAAGAAAATCGATCTTGTTCTATGAGAACAATATCAGCTCCAATTGAATACAAAAAACTTTTCTGAGATTCTTTACGAATAATATTTACAGTTTTCAATCCCATTCGCTTAGCTAAAAATATAATCCACTGTCCAACTGCAGATGAAGCACAGTTTTGAATAATCCAATCATCCTTTTTTAACTCAGAAAAAGAATTAAGCATAATGTAAGCCGTTATTGGATTAATTGATAACATAGCAGCCTGCTCAGACGTAAAAAATGAAGGAACTTTCATACAATCTTCTTCAGAAATAATCCAACTAGTTTGCCAGAAACCAATCCAATTTTTAGCATGTTGAAAAGGATGAAAAACACGATCCCCTACTTTAACTAAAGTAACATCAGCACCAATCTCAATAACTTCTCCAACAGCTTCATTTCCTAAAATAGCTGGCAAATCAGGTTTCACTAAATATTTACCCTCTACCATGTTAATATCAGCAGGGTTAATGGGTGCACAAATGAGTTTGACTCGTACCATATTCTTTTCAACTATTTGAGAGGTTTTTTTATCATAAGATAACGTGTCAAATGTATCACTATATTGATGTAGACTTAATGAAAAAGACATTAGTCTAAAACGATCTTTTCAAAGTTGAGAACTTTCAAATAAATATCATTACATTGGGTCATAAATGCTAACCGATTTTTTTGAATAGTTTTATTTTTATCCATAACCATAACATCTTCAAAATAATCAACTAAACTATTACTTAATTCATAATAAAAATCCAAATCAAGTTGATTAGAATCCGCAAACCCTTTTTCTAAAAGTTTAAAAGACGACTTCTCAATATCAAGTTTAAATAAATCAAGTTTAATATCACTAAACTCAGACTTAATCGCTAAGCGTTTGACTCTAATAGCTGTATCCACAATCACTTTAAATTGGTTTTGATGAGTAGATCGATACTCCTCAAATTTTACCCCAATTTGAATGGCTTTTGCTATATTTTGATAACCAATATGTAAAACAGCATCTGCGGTATCGTAACGCAAATCATGATCCATTAAATAAGTTTTAAGCCGTTGATTAACAAATTCATATAATAGTGAATCATTTTTTACAGTTTGTCCTAATTGTTTATAACAAAAATTTACTGTCTGCTTAAAATCAAACTCGATTTTCAAATAAAATAATAACGAAAAGATACTGTATACCGCCCGTCTTAATCCTAATGGATCCTGTGAGCCTGTAGGCTTTGCTCCATTAAAAAATGATGAAACCAAATGATCAAATCGATCAGCTAAAGATAAAATAATCCCTAAAGGAGTTCCTGGAAGTTCGCCACCATAATGAGATGGTAAATATTGCTCAGAAATGGCATTAGAAATAGAAATATCTTCATTATTTTCAGCAGCATACAAAGCTCCCATTTGCCCTTGAAGCTTTGGAAATTCCATTACCATTTGAGTTACTAAATCCAATTTTGACATAACAGCACATTTTTTTAGCACTTTTTTATCAATTAATGTGTAAGATTGTGAATGAAAAAATAATAATAACTCAGCTACCCGTTCTTGCTTATCAAACATCGATCCAAGGTTATGCTGATAGACAAGGCCTTTCAACTTTTCTGAATAATCAGATAGTTTTTGTTTTCTATCTTCATTCCAAAAAAACAACGCATCTTCCAATCTTGCGGATAAAACACGTTCATTTCCATTGATAATATATTTTGAATTTTCATTAGTAACATTATCCGCTACAAAAAGAAATTTATTTGTTAACTCCATATCATTATAAAGAGGAAAATATTTTTGATGTTTTTTCATACATTCAACTAAAACAACAGAGGGAATAGTTAAAAACTTTGTATCAAATTCCCCAATCAAAACTTTAGGATGTTCAACCAAATATATTACTTCATCTAATAACTCTTCATCAAAGTTTTGTTGATTATAAGCTAACAACTGTTCGCTTATGTAAGATTTTCGTTTTGATTGATCTAAAATTAACGCACCTTTTTTTAATATTTTATCAAAATAATCTTTTGCAGATGAAACGGTTAATTCAATTCCGTTTACATCCTTACCATGAGTTAAAAAACGATGCCCAAAAGTTTTATTATTTGATTTAACACCAAACAAACTTACATTTATTTTATGATGACCATATAAAGCACAAATCCAATGCAGAGGTCTTACAAAAACACCTTCTCCAGCTCCCCATTTCATTGCAATTGGCAAAGGTAATTTCTCAAAAACATGTGTAATTATTTCAGGCAAAACACTTTCAGTGTCTCTTATAGAAGCTTTTTTTAAAATCGCAATATAATCTCTACCATCAATATTTTTTGTTAAAAGCTCAGATTCAGAACTATCTAATTTCTTTAAAAAACCTAAACCTGCCTTAGACAATTTTTGCGTATTTTTATCATAAGCAATATCAACAGGTGGTCCTTTAACAAACTCACTAACTGCAGTTTGTTTATCAGCTAAATCAGTAATATGTATAACCAAGCGCCGATAAGTCCCATAAGCGAAAATATCATTAAATTTAATATGAACCCGTTTAAGTTCAACTGAAAAAAGATCTTTTAACTGCTCCAAAAAAGTATCTATAAACCTTGCAGGAATTTCTTCACACCCACATTCAAATATAAATTCTTTATTCGCCATGTTTTCCCTTTGTTAGAACACCCTCATTTTCTAAAAAAACAGTAGCACATAAATGAGCAAGCTTTCGAATTCTTGAAATAAATTGTGCACGCTCTGATACTGATATTGCAGCTCGAGCATCTAATAAATTAAACGTATGAGAACATTTCAAACAATACTCATATGCAGGAAAAGCACAGTTCTCTTTAGCAACAGCAAGAGCTTCCTCCTCATAAAAAGAAAATAACTTAAATAATCGATCTATATTTGCAATTGAAAAGTTATAATGACAATGTTCAATTTCAAACTTTTTATAAATATCAGAATACAAAACCTTATTTTTATCAATATGTTGCCACGTGATATCAAATACATTATTTATATTTTGAATAAACATAGCTAATCGTTCCAATCCATAGGTTATTTCTACTGAAATAGGATTACAGTCATAGCCACCACATTGCTGAAAATATGTAAATTGAGTTACTTCCATTCCATCTAACCATACTTCCCAACCAACACCCCAAGCACCCAAAGTTGGAGCCTCCCAATTATCTTCAACAAATCTTATATCATGGTTATAACGATTAATTCCAATAGCTTCTAAACTTCTAATATATAAATCTTGAATATTTTTAGGAGAGGGTTTAAGAATAACTTGATATTGAAAATAATGCTGCAATCTATTCGGGTTTTCCGCATATCTTCCATCCGTAGGTCGTCGCGAAGGTTCCACATAAGCAACAGACCAAGGCTTTGGTCCTAAAGCACGTAAGAAGGTATGAGGACTCATTGTGCCTGCACCCTTTTCAGTATCGTAAGGATGCGCGATAATACATCCCTCATCAGCCCAGAACTGATGCAATTTACTAATAATTTCTTGAAATGTTAATGGTTTTTTAATTTTCATTCTTACGCATTATTATGAAGTAAAGAACAAACTTGAGCAATATCAAAAAGACTACACATTTAACTTTTTCTTAAAACGAATCCATAGTAATGATAAAAAATAAATTAAATACTTAAACTTCCATGAGAATAAAGACACCGGAATGTAATTACAAGCATTTTTTAAATATTGTTTATTCGAAAAAACAAATACATTTGATAAATGCTGATAATATTTAGTATGAGCAATATCATTTTTATCTAATCCATGTTCTCCAAATGGTGAATAATGCAATACATAACGGTGTGGGAGATTATAAATATAATCGTACAAATTAGGTAAATAAGAAATACTATCTTTTGTCACCAAGTGATGTATAAAAAATGTTTTATTTTCATTATTCAAAAAAACAATTATGGCTTCTAAATCTTTAATTTTTTCTAATTTAAGAGACTCATCCAAGTAAATCTCTTCTATGTGTGGCATATTAATGGCAATCTCATCAACAAAAGGTAATACAGCTAATAACAAATCAAAATTAACAGAAGGATTAATCCACAACCTAATTTTTATAGATTCCAGATGCAAAAAACGACACAGTTTTAATAAATGATTATATTCAAAAACATCTCCACCTATAATATTAAACACTCTAGATTTATGGTAATAATTAAAAAAAGTTCCTTGAGTAATATATTTATCAAGCATTTCAAAAGAATTTGTAAAATTATCGGTAGAACGACATTTCAAACATGGATAATTACAATGGCTTGAAACTTGTATATAATCTTGAAAAAAATTATCGTAAAATGAAATCACAAAACTTATTCACCAATAATTTTTACTAAGACACGTTTTTTTCTTAATCCATCAAATTCACCATAAAAAATTTGTTCCCAAGGCCCAAAGTCAAGTTGACCTTTGGTAACTGCAACAACAACTTCTCTACCCATGATTGTCCTTTTTAAATGCGCATCGGCATTATCCTCATACCCATTGTGTTTATATTGAGAATACGGTTTTTCAGGCGCAAGTTTCTCAAGCCAAACTTCATAATCATGATGCAAACCAGCTTCATCGTCATTAATAAAAACGGATGCCGAAATATGCATCGCATTAACTAAGCATAAGCCTTCATTAATCCCTGATTTTTTTAAGCAAGTCTCTATCTCATGAGTAATGTTTATCAACTCTCGCCGTTGACTTACATTAAACCAAAGTTCTTCTCGAAAATGTTTCATAAAAAAATAGTAACGTATTTTAAACTCATATACCAGAAATGTCCCTTAAATAAAAAATGTTATAATATATAAAAAATTAAAGGAAATTAAAATTGGAAATTGGAATTGATAGCTTTGCCTCAAATAACTCAAAAAAAACATCAGCTAAAACTGCAATGAAACAATTAATTGAAAGAATTGTAAAAGCAGATGAACAAAATTTAGATATTTTTGGAATCGGAGAGCATCATAGAGAAGAATTTTTAGATTCTGCCCCTAGTGTCATCTTAGCTGCAGCAAGTTCACTTACAAAAAACATAAAACTAACAAGCGCTGTAAGTGTATTAAGTGCTATTGATCCCGTCAGATTATTTCAACAATTTGCAACATTAGATATAATTTCTAATGGTCGATCTGAAATGGTAGTTGGGAGAGGTTCTTTTTCGGAAGCTTTTCCTCTTTTTGGTTATAGCTTCGATGATTATGATGCTGTTTTTGCAGAAAAGCTTGATTTATTACTAAAGATTAGAGAAAAAGAAACTATTACTTGGAAAGGAAAATTTCGACCAGAATTAATTTATCAATCAATATACCCAAGACCGCTACAAAAAAAGATTCCAATTTGGTTAGGTGTTGGTGGTACACCATATTCATTTCAAAGAGCAGGCAAGTTAGGACTTCCGCTAATGATAGCTATTATAGGAGGCGAAACCAGACGCTTTAAACCTTTAATTGATATTTATAAAAGAGCATGGGATGAAGCCGGGCATAATCCAAAAAATAGGAAAATTGGTATTCATTCACTCGGTTATGTAGCAGAAACAAGCGAAAAGGCTAAAGAAGAGTTTTTCCCAGGCTATGCTGAAGTATTTACAAAAATTGGTAAAGAAAGAGGTTGGAGCCCTGTTACAAGATCACACTTTGATGGACAGGTCGGAAAGTATGGTGCTTTACTGGTAGGTAGCCCAAAAGAAATAAAAGAAAAAATAATACAACATAGTCGAGATCTAGGCGGTATTAACCGGTTAACTTTTCAGATGAACGTAGCTGCACTTTCACACAAAAAACTTATGAATTCAATCGACTTAATTGGGAAAGAAATTGCTCCAGAATTAAAAAATAACTAAAGACAATTTACTATCGATTTTTGAATTTGACTTAATTTTTCTTTCTTCTCCTCTTTTGCATAAGCAAAGCTAAACTCTGTCATATTAATGATAGGAACCAAATGTAAATGAGCATGAGGAACTTCTAACCCCGCAACAATACTTCCAACACGTTGACAAGGAATAACTTGTTCAATAGCTTTTACAATCGGTTTTGAGAAAATTAAAATTTTACTAAGCAAATCATTATCCATATCATAAAAGTGATCCACTTCAAATTTAGGAATAACTAAAGTATGTCCAGAAGCAATAGGACGAATATCTAAAAATGAATAAAAAGAATCATCCTCTAGTATCTTATATGACGGTATTTCGCCATTAATAATTTTTGTAAAAATTGTTGACATAAATTCATATTACTATATGTCTGGCATCTTTAAAAGATATATAACGTAATATTTAATTTAATTTTTTTTTATTTGACATAGAAAGAAAAAAGATTTTATATTATACAAAATGAAAATTACCCAAAAAATATACATTTATGACAATAAAATTAAAATCAAAGAAAAAATTATACTTATAAATTTTTTTGCATTTTTAAATAATGAAAACTCACAAAAAGAAATATTATCAATTATCAAAAAAAAAGTTTCATTATTTTAATTATTCAAACAAAAAATAAATTAATTGAAAATGATACTGAATTAACAAAAAAATGTTTGTCGATTTTTAAAAAAAATAATTTATATTGTAAAAAAATTATTAAAAACAAAAAAAATATCTTTTTAAAAAAAGTAACACTCTCAGTTGAAATAGTTTTTTTCATTTTAATAATCAACTTATTATTTTCTTATTATATAAACCATTCAGCCAAAGAAATGAAAAGCTATAATCAAAAACTCACTATTCAAAAAATCAAATTAAACCAAATCAAAAAAAAAATTAAAAGTAAAAGTCTATCTAACACAGAAATTTCCAATCAAATTAAAACACTAAATTCTCTTTTAAATATTCCAGCAATATTAGAAGAAATAATTATTGATAAGAATAAAATATCAATATCTTTAAGGTCTAACCAAATAAATTATATAGAAGATTTTTACAAAAAAAAAAGCATTGAAAAAAACATCGATATTAAATTGAAGAAAAAAAATTTAAATAAATTAAATATTAGTATAAACAAAAATTAAAAATGAAAGTAATTTTAAATAATTTAAATAAAAATATACTTTTAATAAGTTTACTTACATTAATTAACATTTATTATCATATGAATATTTTACTTAATGAATCGATAAAAATACATAAAAACGAGTCTTTAATTAAGCAAAATTCAAAAACTATAGAATTATATTTAAAAGATAAATTATCAACAAAAAAATTAAAAAACCAATTTAATGATAATTTTAAAAAAATATCTTACACTAAGATTAACTCAAACGAATTAAAAATAATTATAAAAAGTGAAAACTTATCAAATGACCTAATGAAGATAAATTCACTAACAAACCAGATTTATCAAATAGTAAATTCAATCATAATAAATAAACAATTCCAAACAATTACATTAATTTTAAAAGGCTTAAAATGAAAATTTTATTACCATTATTTTTTATACTAACATCTAGTATTTTTCCGGAAGTGATTATGAATTATCCAAATGCTTTAAATAAGCAGCTTTATATAAATGAAGAAGAAAAGAAAACATTTTCAGTAAAAATAAAACATGAAAATATTAATAAATTATTGGATGTCATAAAAAATTTATACCCAAAAACAACTTTTTTAATTCATCCTACAGATAATGTACTAATTATAAAAAGTTCAAAAAATATAATAGAACCTATAAAAGAAACCATCTCAAAATTAAATCAAAAAGAACAAATTATAGAATTTTCTATTCAAATATATGAAATATCATCACAAAACCAAAAGCTTTTTGAAGGAATACTCGAACCATTTCAATCTGGACTAAACTACAACCAAGTATCAAAAACAATACTACCAACTGAACAAGTAACAAATTTATTAAAAAATTTAAAAATAGAAGGAAATGCATCGTTAAAAGCAAACCCCATATTAAAAGTAAAAAACAACAAAATAGCTTCTTTTAAAGTAGGAGATTTAATTCCTTACTTAACAAAAACAAACACTTCAAATTCTGAATACACATCGTTAAATCATTTAGAAACAGGCATAAACTTAGAGTTACATCCAAAAATAATCGATTTAAACAAAATTTCATGTACGATTAATTTTGATATGACAATGATAAAATTATGGAAAACACTAAATTCAAGTGAATATCCCATACTTTCATTTAGAAAAATCAATACAACCGTTAATCTTAATCATTCAGAATCATTAATTTTAGCCGGTTTAATTGATGAATATAAAAAAAAGAATAAAAATACACTGTTTTTTTTAAATAAAATCCCAATTTTAAAAAACATATTCAATCATTCCAATGAGGAACTTTTAACAAGTGATGTATGTATAGTTGTAACGCCAAAAATATTAAATTAATCTTTACTTATATATAATTTTTTCATATTATCTTGTTCGGTCTTTTGATCGGTTAAAGCTCTCGAAGCCCCCCCCCTATTCGGGAGCTTTTTCAAAAAAAAAATAGACAAAGCTTAAAAAATAAACTATATTTTTCAAATATAAAATGATGAAAAAAAATTATTTACTACTAACTGTTTTTGTTATTTTGATTTGTACAATTTCAACTAGTTATGCACAATCAATTAACCAGCTAACACAAACATTAACAAAAAATGGTTTAGATCCATCAAACCTAACAAATCTTAAAACAACTAATTTCAAACAAAATAAATTAGAACAACCAACAGTTACTGATGATAAAAATTTTCCAAATGAAAAAACTAAAGAAACTGAAAAAAAAATCACTTTAAATGATTTATCTAGAATAGAAAAAATGTTTTATTTATTCGAAAATAAAGAAACACAACTAACCCATGAATTAGAGCTTATAAAAGAAAATGTTGAAAGAGCTAATTCTACAGAGAAAAATTTCAATTTTACTAACAATAAAACGAAAAATTCTCTATCAGAAAATACAATTAGTGCAGAAAAAGAAACCATTAATAAAGATAACAAAGAAAAAGAAAGAAGTGAATTTAAAGAAGAAAAAGTTATTTACCAATATGGCTATAAAGTATTTAAAAACTCAAAACCCCTAAACACAAATGAAACGTATAAACCGGTAAACGACGATTATATTTTAGGTCCTAATGATACTTTAATAATTAGGTTGTGGGGAAAAATTGAAGAAACCTTTAACGAGACCATTGATAAAAATGGTAATATCTACTTACCAAAAATTGGCTATATAACTTTATCCGGTGAAAAATTTAAAAATGCAAAAAACATTATCAAAAAAGAATTTCAAAAATATTATGTGAATTTTGATATGAGTATTACTATGGGCCAACTAAAAACAATAAAGGTATTTGTTGTTGGCGAAGCAAACAACCCTGGGTCATATGACATATCCTCAATGTCAACACTATTTAATGCACTACACGCAGCAGAAGGCGTAACAAAAGATGGATCATTACGTAAAATTGA